>CAMATV010000040.1 GCA_945861235.1 Opitutus sp. GAS368 | reverse complement strand
ATGATCGCGATTGCAGGCATGTCTTGGCATGGTGCCGGCGGGTTTTTGGGTTGCAAGCCCGTGCCACCTGACGGACGTTACTCGGCCTTTCTCGGAACCATGAATAAAAGCGACGTCACACCTGCACTTCAGCCCGTAACCAAGGAGCTGATTGTGCAGAACAAGATGGGCATCCACGCCCGTCCCGCCGCGATGATCGTGCGCATCACCAACAAGTTTAAGGCCGAGGTCTTCGTCGAAAACAAAGACGAACAGGTGAACGGCAAGAGCATTATGGGGCTCATGATGCTGGCCGCCGGCCGAGGCTCGAAGGTCACGTTTATCGCTACCGGTGCGGACGCCCCCGCGATGCTCACGGAACTCGACGCCCTCTTTGCCCGCAAATTCGACGAGGCCTAATATCAATCGCCCAAACGATTCAGACTTTGATTTGCCGGGTAGCCGCGAGCGCCAGCGAGTGGTGATCCGTCCACTCGCTGGCGCTCGCGGCTACCGAAAAGTCCAGAGTTCAAAGGACGTTGGTATCAGCGCGAGATCAGGTCGCTCCCGACCGACCCGGTGATTTTCAGTTTTCCGCTGCTTCCGCGGGTTACGGGGGTGACCACTGGAAAAACCGACGTGCATTCGCCGTCGTGATCGCCACCAACTCGTCGTAGCCGACTCCGAATACTTCCTTCGCCGCAAACTCCGCGATATGCCGGACAAAGGCCGGCTCGTTCGGCTTTCCGCGGTGCGGGAACGGCGTCAAATACGGCGCATCCGTCTCCACCATCAGCCGCGCGAGTCCTTGGGCCTTCGCCGCCGCTCGCACGTTTTCAGCACTCTTATAGGTCAGCACCCCGGTAAACGATCCCCAGCCACCCCGTCGCGTCAGCTCCGCCATCTCGGCGACACCCTCGGTGAAGCAGTGAAACACCACCCGCGTCCAATCAACCCCGCTCGCATCGATCAGTTTGACGCACTCCTGAAACGCCCCCCGCGAATGCACGACCACGGGGCACCCCAGCCGTTTCGCCAACGCGAGCCCCTCGCTAAACGCCGCCCGCTGCCAAGCGAAAATCTTCGCGGCTTCCGCCGCGTCCTTCGGCAAATGAAACCGATCCAGCCCAATCTCCCCCAGCGCCACCGGCCGCGGCTCCTTTCCTTTCCAAAACTCCTCCAACTGCGCCGAGGCCGCTGCCCATCCCCCATCGACCGAACACGGATGCAGCCCCACGGAATAGCGGACCAAGCCCGTCTTCCCGTGCTCTCGCGCGAGCGCGCGATACAGCGCCCAGTCTTCGGGCGACGTCCCGATCGTCACCATTGCCTCCACGCCCGCCGCCTGAGCGCGGGCCAGCGTGTCGGCCAACACCGTTCCGCCCTGGCGCGCAAACGATTCCAAGTGGGTGTGGGTGTCGATCAGTCCCATAAAAATCAGTTCAAATAGAGCGCTCCGTAACGCTCATGCAAATACCGCACAAACGCGCGCGGCGACAACTCCTCGCCCGTGACGCGCCGGGCCAGTTCCAACGCGTCGAACCGGCGGCCTTGCGTATGCACTTCCGCCCGCAACCACGCGAGGAGCCAGGAAAAATCTCCGCGCGCGAACTCCTCCTCCAGTCCCGGTCGCAACGTCAGGGCCCGATACCACAATTGGGCGGCCAGCAAATTCCCCAAACAGTAACTCGGAAAATACCCAAAAGCCCCGTCGCTCCAATGCACATCTTGGAGCACCCCCGCGCGATCCGTCGACGGCTCCAACCCCACGATCTCCCGCGACGCCGCGCGCCACGCCGCCGGCAGGTCGCGCACCGCGAGTTCTCCGGAGAAAAGTTTTTTCTCCATCTCGAAGCGCAAAATGATGTGCAGGTTGTAGGTCACCTCATCCGCCTCCACTCGCACCAAGGTCGGCTCCACCCCATTCACCGCGAGATAAAGTTCCTCGCCTGTCAGTCCCGCCGTCTGCATCGGAAATAACGCGCGTAAACGCGGCTCAACATTCCGCCAAAATCCGCGGCTGCGGGCGACTTGGTTTTCCCACAAGCGGCTTTGCGACTCGTGCACCGCCATCCCCGCATGCAAACCCAGCGCCGTGCCGGACTGCGCCGCCGGCAAGCCCTGCTCGTAAAGTCCGTGCCCCGTCTCGTGAATCGAGGCAAACAACGAGTCCAACGGCTCGTCGACTTTAAACCGTGTCGTCATCCGCACATCGCTGCCCGTGCCCGAACAAAAAGGATGCAGCGATACATCGATCCGTCCGCGTTCGTAGTCGAAACCGATCTGCTCGGTGACCTCGCGTAAAAACGCCCGCTGCCCCTCCACCGGAAATCCGCGCAACTTCGTCTCCGCCGCCTTTGCCCGTCCCGCCGTCGGCGAGGCCGTGATCGCTCGCACCAACGGCACGAGTTCGCTCTTCAGTTCCCCAAAGAGCCGGTCGACCGCGGCGGCGGTCAAGCCCGGGTCGTGCTTATCGAGCATATAGTCATATTCCCGCCCACTCCAGCCGAGGTAGGCCGCCTCCCGCTTCGCCAACTCCAAATTTTTCTCCAGCACCGGCACAAAACTCGCGAAGTCGTCGGCCGCCTTCGCCCGCACCCACGCGTGATAGCCCCGACTGCTCTGCGCCGCCTTCTCGCGCACAAATTCCGCCGGTAACTTCGTCGCGCGCTCGTAGTCCTTTCGCGCGTGGGCCACGACCAACTGTTCATCCGGCGTCAACGCACTCGCCCCCGCCTCCAGCGCCCCGAGTAACTCGCCGATGCGGCCCGCACTCGCTGCGGCGTGGTGCACCTCCGCGACCGCCGCGTGCTGGGCCGCGCGCTGCTCGGCCCCGCCCGGCGGCAGGTTGACCTGCTCATCCCACCCCAACAACTCCGCGACCGTCCCGAGGGTATGCGTGCGTTTGAGCAGCGTGGTCAGTTCCGCAAAGGCCGGGTCGGTCGTCATGCCCGCCAGCTTGGAGCGGCGCGCGGCGGCGAGGCGAGCGCGTTGTCACCACTCCACCATCACCGATCGACCCCGACCCCATTCCACCACGCCGCACGGGGGGCCGCACTCGGTGGTCCGCTCTCCGCAGCGAGGCGCGTCACCCCCGGTCGTTCCTAGCGCGTCCGATGACGATATTACCGCCACTGGAGCGTAGCTTGGGCCGGGAACCACCGCCGTTGACCACGCCCGAGAGCTGGGTGCGGCCACGGTTCGATTTCTGCAAGGTGATGGTCAACCCCTCGGCGTCGACGCCCGACCGACCTCGGTTATCAGCCTCACACCTTCGCACTGTTATCGCACTTAAAGTGGACTTGGGAGCGGCGCATGGCGTGCGCACGCAGGGCCGAGGTCTGGGCCGGGTCTCGCGACTTGATCAAAAACCGCCGCTGGAGCTCAGCCTCCTCCGCGGCCGCCGCGGCCGCTGCAAAACACAGCAACGTTTCAGCCTTGGCCGCGAGTCGGCTCGCCGGAAAACACGTGTGCGCGGACAACCAGAGCACGGTGTCGCGCAACGGATCGGCAGAGAGAGCAGTGGTTGAGTTCATTTGGGCAAGAGTGCAGCCCCCCACCCCGCCTCGTCAAACCCGACGAGCGCCACCCCACCCCCGATCAAGAATGGCCGTTTCACCACATTCCCGTTGCCCGCCAGCAACGCGAGTGCCGCGGCCTCGCTCAGCGCGGGCAGTTTCTCGCCGAGTTTCTGCTCACGGTAGTCGCTCCCGGAAGTATTGAAGAGCCGTCGCAGCTCGCCCGGGTAGGCCGCCAACATGGCTTTCAGCTCAGCCTGCGTGGGCGGGGTCTCGCGGATCGCCCGCTCCTCGAAGGAAATTCCCTGCGCTCGCAACCACTTCACCGCCTTCCGGCACGTGTCGCAATTCGCCAGGGTGTAGATTTTCAGCGCGCTCATTTCACTCAACGTGAACCAGGGATCACGAATTGCCAGCGCTCCTTGCAGTGCCCGAGCTGCCCGTAAAATCGCCTCGGCGGCTCCGCTTGGAAATCAATCCGGCGCCTCTTTCGTGATTCGGCGCCATGGCTGAACCCATCGTAAGGCCCGCTCGCGGAACGCCGCCGCGAGCCGTACGCCTTGAGCCACTACGCCGTCCACCCCGACGATTTCTCCTGGAAACGCTTCGTGCGCAGGCTGGCACCGCTAGGCAACGCCACGGCCGTGAACGGCCTTGCTTGGCCCCCTGCGACGACCCCTCAGACGCGCACGAGAACACCAAAAAACGCATCGCGCTCCGCCGAGGGACGCAATTGACCAGCGCAACCACCGGCCCGCAATCTTCCTCGCATGAAGCCCGTCCTTGAAGTCACCGGCCTGCGCGTGGAGCGCGGGAACACCACGATTCTCCACCACGTCGATTGGCGCGTCGCCCCGGGCGAACACTGGGTCATCCTTGGCGCCAACGGCTCCGGCAAGACTTCCCTCCTCAAAGCCCTCACCGGTTTTCTCTCCCCCACCGACGGCGAATTCTCCGTGCTCGGCCGGCGCTACGGGGCCGCCGATTGGCGGGAACTCCGCCTACACATCGGCGTCGTCACCAGCGCGTTCACCGCCTCGATTCCCCTTTCCGAAGTAACGCTCGATACCGTGATCAGCGGCAAATACGCCCAGCTCGACCTCTGGCACGCCGGCACCCGTACCGATCGCGTCGCCGCGCTGCGCCTGTTGCGCTCCGTGGGCCTCGCGCGCATCGCCGACCGGGAGTGGGCCTACCTCTCGCAAGGCGAGCGCCAACGCGTGCTCATCGCCCGTGCCCTCATGGCTCGCCCCCCACTGCTCATTCTCGACGAACCTTGCGCCGGGCTCGATCCGGTCGCGCGGGAAAAATTCCTCCGCTTCCTCGAAAAACTCGCGCGCCGCCGCCGCGGCCCCGCCCTCGTCCTCGTGACCCACCATGTCGAAGAAATCACGCCTGCCTTCACCCACGCCTTGATGCTGCGGGCCGGCCGCGTCGTCACCGCCGGCCCGCGCGCGGACGTCCTCACGTCGGCCAACCTCTCAGCCACTTTCCGCGCTCGTCTGCGTCTCGGCTGCACCGCCGGCCGCTACCGCCTCGGCTTCGCCGGCCTGTGAATCCCCTGCCGACATCATCGACGGCGCCGGACTCCCCCAACATCTGGACATTTCTCGGCCGCTGCTTCGCTGCAGCGCTGCTGATGATCCGGCGAACGGGATGCTCGGTTGAAGCATGAACTCAAGGGCATCGCGGAGGTGTCACCCGACAGGTGAGCCGCTCGCGCGTTTCATTTCCTCCTGACCTGCTTGCGCGCGCTCCCCGCTCTCCGCGTTGCACCGGCCGTTTTTCGGTTGAGGGCGTTGTCCGCTCCCGCGTCGCCGCCTTACGTCGAGGCGCCGCCGGCAATATAGTTCCGCAGGTGCTCGGCCTCGGCGCGGTGCGTATCCGCCATCCAACGCGTGACGTCGCCAATCGAAATGACTCCGAGCAACTGCCCGTCCCGCACCACCGGCAGATGGCGGCAACGCTTCTCCGTAAAGATCGTCATGGTCTGCTCGATCGTCGCGTCGGTCGCGATGGTGATGACACCCGTGCTCATCACATCGGCCACGAGCGCCCCGCGCGGATCGATCCCGGCACCGACGACCCGGCGCAGCACATCGCGCTCGGTAAAAATGCCGACGAGACGCGTGCCATCGAGCACGACGATGGCACCGATGCGGTGCCGGTTCATTTCCGCCACCGCGTCATAAATGCTGAGGGTGGGAGGGATGCAGTGCACGACAGCACCCTTGCGCTCCAACAAGGCAGAGATCGGTGTGTTCATAATTCTGAAAGAAACGAGCCGTGACCGGACGTGTAGGCTACGGGGCGGCACCCAGCGTGCGGCGCTCCGGCTCCGCAGCAATCGCAAAGGCGGCCACCCCGAGAAAACTTTCCGTTGGCCACATCCCCTCGGATCGCCCCCGGCCAAACCCACCGTCCGCTCCCCGAATCGTCGACGCGCGCGGTTTTCCCCTTGCGGACGAAGACGGAACACCGGCATCAACGACTCTTTTTTTCCATGGCGACCCAAGAACTTTCCCTCGACTCGATCAACATTTACGGCGGCACCCAAGCCCGCGTCCAAACGACCGACGAAGCCGTGGAGAGTTACGCGGACGAGATGACGCAAGGCACGGTCTTCCCCCCGATCGACGTCTATTTTGACGGCGCTACCTACTGGCTGGCCGACGGTTTTCACCGCTACCTCGCCACCAAACGCAACCAACTCCCGACGATCCTTGCGACCGTCCAACCCGGCGGCCGCTCGGACGCCCTGCGTCACGCCCTCGGCGCCAACGCCACCAACGGCGTCTACCGCACCAACGCCGACAAACGCAACGCCGCCGAAATCGCCCTCGAAGAATGGCCCGACAAGGCCAACCCCGTACTCGCCGAGCTGTGCCGTGTATCCATCGATCTCGTTCGCCGCTGCCGCCACGAAATGGCCAAGGCCGGCAAGCTTGACCAGCCGGAGACCGTGACGGGCCGAGACGGCAAAGAGTATCCTGCGCAGCTCCAGCGCCAGCCCCGCGGCAAGACCGAAGGCCAGTCGAGCGACGCTTCCGCAGGGGGCGGCGGCGGCGGATTCTCCAAAGGTAAATTTGACCCCGGCGCCGTCGGCGGCAGTACGATGGAACTCGAGCGCGAAGCCCGCGCCATGATCCGCAAGGGCGAGATCAACCCCTTCGAACTGCCGACGCTCCTCACCGCCAATGCCCTCGATTACTCCGAGACCGTGATCAATCTGCTCGGGACCATGAAGCGCGACGATCCCCGCCGTAATGAGGGTCTCACCCGCATCAAACGCTGGGTCGATCAAGCCCTCGCCGGCGACGTGGCGACCCTCACTTCGGTCGTATCCGACCCGCTCGACGCCGAGCCGTCCCTCGCCACGTAAGGGCTCACGCCCGCACGGCCCAGCGGAGTTTCGCCGAGGAGCTGCGCGGGTTTGCCCGCCGTTCTTCATGACCCGCGCGGCCCACCTCGTCGTTCGTCGCGGAAAAAATTCCCGCGCTTACACCGGCGCGAAAAGCATGTTTCACCCGGCGATCCTCACCGGAGTGAAACGTCAAAATCGCCACCCGTCCACCGGCGTTCAGGCACGAAGGAAGGTGGCGTAAGAAAAGATCAAGCACGCCAAACTCATCATTCACCGCGATCCGGATCGCCTGAAAAACGCGGCGCACACAATCGTCGTCCGCCTCGGGATCGCGACGCCGGGAGTGCCGTCGTAGAATCGTCCGGAGCAGGTCGGCGAGTTGCAACGTGCGCGTGATCGGCGCCGCATTTCGGCCTGCCACCAATTCGCGCGCGAGTAATTCGGCCTGCGGTTCATCGGCGTTATCCGTGAGCGCCACCGCCAGATCGATCGCCGCCACCCGCGCGAGCCATTCCGTCGCCGACGGCGCGCGCGAGGGATTCAGCCGTAGATCCAGCGGACCGTCGCTCTTGAAGGTGAAGCCGCGCCCCGGATCATCGATCTGCATCGAGGAAACGCCCAGGTCGGCCAAAATGGCATCCGCTCCGCCCAGCCCGAGTTCCGCGAGCACCTTCGGCAAGCCCGCGAAATTGGAGCGGACCGCCGTAAACACCTCCTCGCCGCAGCCGGCCTCGCGCAGGCGCGCGGTCGTTTTCGGATGCTCGACCGGATCGACATCCAAGCCGATCAGCCGTCCGCCGGGTGCGAGCATCGCCAGCATTTCCCGCGCGTGTCCGCCGAAGCCGAGCGTGCAATCCACCGCCAGTTCGCCCGGCCGCAACGCGAGCACTTCGAGAATTTCCGCCACCATAATCGGCCGGTGGCTGCCCGCCGGCGTCTTGCCGGACGCGATCACCTTGGCCACATCGGCCGCATAACGCGCAGGATCGTGCTCCTTGTATTTGTCCTCAAACCGCCGCGGATTCTTGCCCGCGTAACGCGGACGCCGCCGGTGCGGAACGTTCGACTCCCCCGGAGCGGGCGGCGTAATTTCAGGAACGGACATGGCGAATTTTATTTTCCCGTGAACCACGGTTTCGCCAGCGGATCGGTCGTACAAAAATCCAACAACAGTTCGGCGACTTTCTGCCGCCCCGCATTGCTCGGATGCACGCCATCTTCGCCGAAGTCACCATGTTCCCACACGAGCCCGTCGATCTTACGGCCCCGCGTACCGTCAGCCCAGAGATACGGTCCCCAGAGGAGCAACGGCACCTTCGTGAGCGCAAGTTCCGCGTCGCCCTTCACCTGTCGCTGGATGAGCCAGCGCGCGGCGAACCCGCTTTCAAATGCATAGGGCTCGGGGTTGAGCCCGCCCGTCGCGTAGCCGCCGTAGGTGCGGCTGCAGAGGTAGGCGATGCGGAGATTCGGAAACAAAGCCCGCGCGTGCCGCAGCACCGCGAGCGTGTCGCTCTCCAGCTTGCGCCCATGCTCTTGCAAGGAGCCCGACGGACCCACGTTCGCGAGCTTGATCCACGCGACCTGCACCTGTGATGGGGAAACTTTCGCCGTCGCGAGCCGGCGCTTCGCCTCCGCCCACGGCCGCCCGTCCGCCGGCACCCACTGCGCCATCGCCTGCCCGCCCTGCGCACAGTCGACGATCGTGACGCGCGCGGATTTCAGCGGCGAGCCATCGGCGATTTGTTTGAAACGGGAAAACTCCTGCGTCGCGTTCGACATGCTGATGGCCACGAACCCGATGATGCCGTCGTCCGCCGGTTCGCCGGTCGCATTGAGCGGGCGGATCTTCGCGAGCTGCTCCAGCGCCGCGCGCCGCTGCCCCTCCGGCGGAGTGTTTTGCCCGCCGCCGTAGAGCCCGCCGTCTTCGCCTTCGTAGCGACCGGCCGCGCCAAGGTCGGTCAGCGGCGTGATGCGCTCCGGTGCCTTGCGTTGGTTGGCCGGACGGCCCCCGCCGCCGGCGTTGCGGGCCGCCACGGCGCGGGCGACATCGGCCTTCTCGTCGGCGCTCAGCGTCGCGCCACTTCGCTGGCGCTCCATGAGCTGGCGCGCGTGGTTGAAATCAATGGGTTCGTCTTTGGCCTGACCAAAAAGTGAACCGAGAGCGACGAACAGTAACAGGACATGCCGGAGGGAGGTTTTCATAAACGCGGGAGACCCGCCATTTGGCGGGCGGAGCCGCCTACGGTCATAGCCACCCGCCGGCCATCGGCAACCGCCATTCTCCCCCCACCTCCCGCCCAGGGTGTATCAGGAAATGAGGTCGGCGGAGGGCGCGGGTTGAGTGGCACGGGCGTCTCGCCCGTGCACGAGCGGGCCTCCGGCCCACTCGTTTCCGATCCCATGGGCGAGACGCCCATGCCAATCGATCCGCCGACCTCACTTCCTGTTACATCCTTCCGCCCAACCGACACGGCGCACGGTTCTCTAGGCCCGGCCATCGTGGCGTCGTCATCAATCAGGAGAATTTTTTGCGGATTCGGCATTTCTGACAATCCGTCGACAACGGAGGCACTTGGCAGTTTGGCGAACGGCTACTCCGGTCACGCCGACGATGCCCCCGCCCGAACCGCGAGCTCGATCCCGACGACGGTGATCGTCCGATCGCCGCCATTCTCGACCGTGATTTCATTCCAGCCTTCGCGCACGAGCGAAACGGGGAATTTGACCTCGTAGCCGCGGTTCGCCGCCGCGTGGTGCGTGAAGGCGCCACACGGAAACAACAGCCGGTCCGACGCCGTGTGCTCGCGGCGCGGCCAGCAACCGTTGAACGCCACCGGCAGTTCCCCCACGACATCGTCCGCCTTGAGCACGACTTGGATCACCAGCTCCAACCCCCGATCCCTCGGTTCGGTGCACATCGGCAACGTAAACGCCTTGATCCAACCGCGCTCCAACACCACCGGGACCTGCGGGACGCGCTCAAACGGAATCTGCACGAACGGACTCCCCTGGTCGGAGAACGCATAATGCTTCGGCCGGCCGCGCAACGCTTCCAGCCGGTGGAGGTCGCGCAGCGTCGCGTAATCCGAAATCACGCCGGGGATCTTCGCCTGGTCCGTGCAGAAAAAATTGTAGCACTCGATCCCGTCCGCCCCGAGCGCGAGTTTGCCCGCCGCGTTGCCCCGCATCAACTCGTGGCTCGCCGAGATGTAGCGCATGTCGCGCGTGAGCGGAATCGTCGGCACCGCCGCCGCCATGCGGTTCACGCCGTCCTCGATCACGCCGTAGATCGCGACGCGTTCGCCCACCTGCCGGCGCAGCTCGTCGTGCGGCATGTCCCACGAGGTCCGCCAAAAATGCGACGGACAGATGAAATCGAGCGTCCCCTCGCGGCACAGCGTCACGACATCGATCCCGATCGACTTGAGCGCATCGAGCCGCCCCGGCATCCGAAATCCCAGCGGAAACGGCCGCCCGGTCCGCTGCGCGCGGCGTTCGGTGAGCGCGCGGACTTCGCGAAACCAGGCGTTCATCATCTCGACCGTTTCCGCTGTCGCGTCCGGCTCGCAGCAGAGCGGGTTGCGCCACCAGTCCAACTCCAGCCCCTCGTAATCGTAATCCTCGACGACCTCCCTGATCTGCGCCATCAGGTAGGCTCGCACCTCCGGCCGCGCGTAGTTCAGCCCCTCGCGGTAATCGGGAATCCACATCGTCGGCGAATACGCGCTGCGCGACAGCCGCATCTCCTTTCGCTTCAGCAACGGCGCATTGAAATGGCTGCCCTCGTAGTTGCGGTGCCCGTGCATGTCGTTCATCCGAATGCTCACCCACGGCGACACCCCGCGCCGCCGACACGCCTTCGCCGCCTCCGCCAGCCAGTCTACGCCCGCGTCCATCAGATCCACATAGAGGTTAAAAAACGCGACGGTGCTGTCCAAAAACTTCTCCACCGCCGCCGGCTCGGTCGCGCCCGCGCAGATCGCATGCCCGCGGAAAAATTCCCGGTCGCCGCGCCGGTAGCCGTCAAGGATCGTCGGCAACGTCTTGCTGGGATACCACGCGTTCGACGCGTTCGCGTTGACGAGAAACGTATCGACGCCGTTGTCCGCCAGCACGTCTACATAGCGGTGGATCGCCTTCGCCGAATAGGGCCCGCCTTCCGGCTGCCATTTCTCCGGGTTGTAGAAAAACACACAACTGTCGCCGTTGAACAGGTTGCGATGCCGCGCCGTCACAGAATTTGCCGCCGCTGGCCGGGCCGCCGGCGCACCGGCCGGCATCGCACGCGACGCTTCGTCCGCACCCGCCACCAAGCGGGGCCAACCGGTGGCTGCGGTCGCGCCGACAGCGGTCGCGCGCAGGAAATCTCGACGAGTTTTCATAGTGGGGTATTCGCGGACACCGCAGCCTCTACTCGGAGTGCTGGGTTTGGCGAGGAAGATGACGTCAACGAAACCGTTTGCCGCCCCCGCCGCGATGCCCGATTGCATCGGCATGACCGCCCATGTCGTCCGCTCCAAAAAATCCGCCCGCCCGGTTCGCCCGCATCGGGCGGCGGCGGACCGCTGGATCACTGCCGGGCAATCCACCATCCACGGCCGTGGAGTCTACGCGCGCGAGCTGATCCCCGACGGCACGCCCGTGATCGAATACACCGGCGAACGGATTACCAAGGCCGAGGCCGCCCGCCGCGAGACGCAACGCCTCGCCCGCCAACGCCGCGGCGACGACGACTCCGTTTACATCTTCAACCTCACGCGTCGCCACGACCTCGACGGCCGCACCCGCCGCAACGTCGCGCGTCTCATCAACCACTCGTGCGCCCCGAACTGCCGCATCGAGGTGACCCGCGGCCGCGTGTGGATCACCGCGCGCCGCGACATCCCTGCCGGCGCCGAGCTCACCTTCGACTACGGCTTCGCCTTCGCCGAGTGGCCGCTGCATCCGTGCCGCTGCGGCGCGCCCCGGTGCCCCGGCTTCATCGTGAACAGCGCCCAACGCTGACGCCTGCGCCGCATCCCCCGTGCCGAGCGGGCCCAGCGGGTAGCGGGCAGCGCATGACAGGAACATCCGTTGAGCGTCATCCCCGCGAAGCAACCTGACTCCCCTGCGCTCATCGAAACCCGCAAAATAGACTCCCGCAACGCGCCGCAGTGGGCGGACTGAAGTCCGCCGTACTTTTGACGGCCGCTCATCGAACGATTGGCGAGTCTCCCTGAAGGATCGGACCCACCACCCAAGGTCCGCTGGGTCGCACCCCGTTTGATTGCCGCGACGTCTCCGACAACGAGTCTAAGTCAACACCCTGCGCTCCACTGAACTTTTTTCCGGTGCCGGCGGACTGGCTCTCGGACGGGAGCGGGCGGGATTCCCTTCAATCGCGCGCTTCGAGCGTGATGCCGATGCCGAGCCGCCCTCCGTCGCAGCCCATCATCACGGCTTGGCCAGCGCGGCGAGGCCGGCCTGCGCAATGACGCCGTCTTCCGCTGATTTGGCTCCGCTGATGCCGATCGCGCCAATGAAGGCACCGTCAACCACCAAGGGAAGGCCGCCCTCGATGGCGACGACTCCGGGGAGGGAGAGCACCGCGTTGCGTCCACCGGCAACCATGTCTTCGAAAACTTTACTGGAGCGTTTGAATTTCAGGGCCGTCGTGGCTTTTTCCTGCGCGACGACGATGCTGCCGAGCTGCGTGCCGTCCATGCGTTCGAGGTAAACGAGACTGCCGCCGTCGTCGATGATCGCGATCACCACGGTCAGTTTGCTCTTGGCGGCTTCGGCGTGGGCCTTGGCCGCGATCTTCTTGGCGAGTTCGAGGCTGACCGTCGGCTTACTGAGCGTTTGGGCGCGAAGTGGCAGCGCGCCGAGCGCGACCAGCGTGGTGACAAGGAGCAAGGAGCGAGTGAGGAGGAGCTTCATGGGATGACGGCGGGGGTTGGTTTTAGTAGAGGCTGAATGAAGGTGACTGACGAAAAACGGAGAACGGCGCAAACGCTAGCCGGGGATGGGGACGCATGCCGATCCGAAAATTTCGTGGATTGCAGCGCGCCTCGGATCGGGAAAGCCTCGCGCCGAATCGCTCCACTCTGGTCTTAACCGATCTGCTCCGCTCCACCCCGTATCCACTATGTCCCTGACAAACCCGCTCTCCCGCCTCGCACTCCTTTCAGCCGCCCTCGTCTTGGTCTCGGCTGGGTTTGCCCAGGACACCGCCACGAAAAAATCGGCTGCCACGACTGCACCCGCAGCGGCAACGAAACAACTGGTCGAGCCACCGCTCGCGTGGCACGATGTAACGAGCTGGGGCGTCGAAGGCCGCGCGTGGCCGGAGATGGAACGTAAGCGCTGGTATGACCGGCTCCCCGCCGTGGCCGACGGGAAGGTGACGGCGGCCGTATGGGGACTCAGCCGCGACAGCGCCGGCATGATGGTGCGCTTCAAGACGGATGCGGCGATGATCTGGGCGGACTCCACGGTGCTCAAGGAAAAGCTCAACGGTGCCAACATGACGCCAATCGGCGCGAGTGGGCTCGACCTCTACGCGCGGGACGAAGCGGGCAAGTGGCGCTGGGTCGGTGTCTCGCGGCCCGACAAGAAAACCATGCGGCAGGAAATCATCGCGGGGCTGGCGCCGGGATTCCGCGAATACGCGGTCTATCTCCCGCTCTACAACGGCGTCGAAAAACTTTCTCTCGGCGTGCCACCCAACGCGAAATTCGAGGCGCTCGCGCCGCGCACGGTCAAGCCGATCGTGTTTTACGGCACGTCGATCACGCACGGAGCCAGCGCATCGCGGCCCGGCATGGTGCATACGGCGATCCTGGGGCGGCGCTTTGATCGCCCCGTTGTAAATCTCGGTTTCTCCGGCAACGGCCGGA
>CAMATV010000039.1 GCA_945861235.1 Opitutus sp. GAS368 | reverse complement strand
CCAAAAAGGTAACTCGCAAAAGAAGGGAAACGCCGGCGTGTTTTTCATGGATCGCTACGAGAGCCAGATGCTCGATTGCGACAATAACCCGACCTATGCCGATGGCATGACCGGCAGTGTGTATGGGCAGACGCCGCCACTGGTAAATGCCGGGCGCAAGGCCGGTGAGTGGCAGGTCTACGATATCATCTTCACGGCCCCGAAGCTCGTTGCCGGCAAAGTCGTCGAGCCCGCCCGCATCACGACGTTTGTGAATGGGGTCTGCGTGCAAAACAACACCCCGATCATGGGGCCCACGAAGCACAAGCAGGTCACCAGCTACAGTGGCACGTTTCCCGAGAAGGCGCCGTTCCGTTTTCAAGATCACAAGAACGAGCCGCCCGTGCGGATGCGCAATATCTGGGTGCGCCCATTGCCGTAAGCGTCACGTATCGGCTCCGTTTTTGCGCGCTGGCTTTGAGCCAGCGTTTTTTTTGGCCACGCGCATGGCTGCGGCTCAGGCCTTTTTCACGAAGCAGGCTTTGAGGGCGAGGCTCACGCCGTCGATCCGGCAGTCGATCTCGTGATCACCGTCGACCAAGCGGATATTTTTCGCCTTGGAACCTTGTTTCAGGACCTGTGATCCGCCGCCCACTTTCAGATCTTTGATGAGGGCGACCGTGTCGCCTGCGGTCAGCACATTCCCGTGCGCATCCTTCACGATCCGCATCGCTGCGGGCGCGGCGTCTTTGGGCCATTCGTGCCCGCAGGTGGAGCATTCCCAATGATCAGCGTGGCTGAGGACATCTTCGAGGGTGCAGGCAGGGCAGGGAACGTTGGTCATGCGAATGGTCTCGGTCATTGAGAGTGGTCTGGTGTGGAGTCCGCGCCGTCCGGAGCAAGTGAGTAATGCCCGTGGAGCCGGCTAACTCGCTCACGATCTACTCACGAACCTCTCCGCCGACGCGCGTGCGGTCGCTCGAGCGGTGGCGGTGGCGTGCTCGGCCTCGGCCTCAACAGGGCAAGGGAATGTTGCGCCGTGCCCGGGTTGCGCGGTGAACGTTCCCGACGGAAACGAGCTCGGTTGCCATCGCCGTGAGCCGCAGAGATCACCGGCGCGTGACCCGACGGCTGGCGGAGACGTGCGGGCAGGAAATTTTCTTGGTTGGCGTGCGGCGTCCCCATGTTTTTGCTGCGTGATCTACGGACCGCACCGGTTCGTTTCACCCCCTGAGCCCTCCCATGAAGTCTACCCGCTCTTTCGTCGTTGCGCTCACGCGCGTCCTCTTGCTTGCACTCGCACTCGCGCCCATCGCGGAGGTCGCTGCGGCGAACGCGGCCGCCACCCCGGCCTATAAAAAACTCACGCTCTCGAAGGAGTTTTACTCCGAGGGCGCGGCGTTTGCCGACTTCAACAAAAATGGCCAACTCGATGTCGTCTCTGGACCGTATTGGTATGAGGGGCCGGATTTCACGAAGCGGCACGAGCTGTTTACGCCGTTTGTGTTCGATCCGCTGAAATACTCCGATAATTTTTTTGCATTCACGCACGACTTCAATGCTGACGGTTGGCCCGATGTGCTGGTGCTGGGGTTCCCGGGCGTCGACGCGTCGTGGTATCAGAATCCCGGAGTCAAGGGCGGCCCGTGGCGCCGTTATGTGGCCGCGCTGCCCGTGGACAACGAATCCCCCACCTTTGGCCAACTGCTCGCGAAGGGCCCGCCGTCGATCGTGTGTATGAGCGCGGGCCGGATTGGTTACTTTACGTTGGAGCCGAAGGACCCGGCGCGCCCGTGGACATTTCATGCGGTCTCGCCAGTCATGGCCGGTTGGCAGCGCTTCACCCACGGCCTCGGCTTCGGTGACGTGAACGGCGACGGGCTCAATGACATCTTGGAAAAAGATGGTTGGTGGGAGCAACCGGCGTCGCTCGCGGGCGATCCCGTGTGGAAGCGTCACCCGTTTTCCTTCGCGGCCAAGGGTGGCGCGCAAATGTATGTGATGGATGTGAACAATGACGGCGCCCCCGACGTGATCACCAGCAAGGCCGCGCACGGCTACGGGCTCTCGTGGTTTGAGCAAGTGCGGGCGACCGACGGTGGTGAGAGTCGTTTTAAGGAACACGTGATTCTCTCCGAGAAACCCGAGGAGAAAATCGCGGGCGCGCAGTTTTCCCAGCTCCATGCGGTTGTGCTGAGCGATGTCGATGGGGATGGCTTGCCCGACATCGTGACGGGCAAACGGTGGTGGGCGCATGGCCCGAGCGGTGATGCCGATCCCTCGGGTACGCCCGTGCTCTACGCGTTTCTCCTGCGCCGTGGTCCGAACCACTCCGTCTCCTACGAGCCGCGTCTGCTGGAAGACACGACCGGCATCGGCACCCAGCTCATCGCAGCCGATGTGAATGGCGACGGCCGCCCTGATTTCGTCGTGGGCAACAAGCGCGGCACGGCGGTACTGTTGTCGCAGAAGAAGTAGTTTTTATTCACCTACCGCGGCCTGACGACTGCGCTGCGCCTCCCACAACCCCTCCGTCCCATGCCCCGCCACCCACTGTCTGCGTTTTGCATCCTTGCCCTGTTTGCTCGCGCGACCTGCGCGTTCGCGGCGCCGCCCGCGCCGCAGCCGATCTTCGATGGAAAAACGCTCGCTGGTTGGTCGGGTGGCACCACCGAGTGGCGCGTCGCGGACGGCGCCATCACCGGCGAAATCGCCGCGGGCACCAAGCTCGCGAAGAACGAATTCCTCTACTGGCAGGGTGAGGTTGCCGATTTCGAACTCACGGCGGAGTTTCGCCTGACGGGTCCGGCGGCGGCCAACTCCGGCATCCAGTTCCGTTCGGAGCGGCTGCCCGACGGCAGCGCCAAAGGCTACCAAGCCGACATCGATCTCGGCGCGCGCAGCTTTGGAAACATTCATGAGGAACGCGGCCGCAGTGTGCTCGCGCCCCGCGGCACGCGTCTGGCGGTCGCGCCCGACGGGCGGCGGTGGACGGAAAAATTCGGTGAGATCGACGATTACAAAACCCTTCTTCGCTCCGCGCCCGCGTGGAACAGCTACCGGATCGTCGCCCAAGCCTCGCACATTGAAGTGTGGCTGAACGGCACGCGGGTCTCTGTGCTCGATGATCACCAGACTGGGGTTGCGCGCCACGCCGGTTTGCTCGCGCTCCAGCTGCACAGCGGCGACGGCCCGATGAAGATTCAGTTTCGTAATCTGCTGCTCACGCAACTTGGCCGCACCGAACTCCCCGCGGTCGCAGTGAAACCTGCGTCCGCTCCGGCGGCTGCGTCCGCCGTCGCGGCACCCGCCAACGCCGACATCGGTACCTATCGCCGCAATGGTGATCCGCCGTTGAAGCGCGTCAGCGGTGTCGATGACCTCACGCGCCTCACCTCCAGTCCCGTGCTGTGGCCTCTGCGCGACAACCCCGCCAAGCCCACCGCGGTCGCGAATCCAGCTGCGCAAAAAGTCGTGGCCGGCATGAAGCTCGTAAATGGCTTCCAAGCCGAACTCATCGCGGCGGAGCCGGATTTACACCAACCCGTCGCCATGGCCATCGATGAACGTGGGCGCCTTTGGGTCGCCGAGGCTTATGGATATCCGAACCGCCAGCCGGAAGGGCAGGGGAAGGACCGCATCATTATCTTTGAGGACAAGAACGGCGATGGCGTGTTTGAAACGAAAAAAGTGTTTGCCGAGAAACTGAATCTCGTGAGCGGCCTCGAACTCGGTTTTGGTGGCGTCTGGGTCGGCGCCGCCCCGCATCTGCTCTTCATTCCCGATGGGAATCATGACGACGTGCCTGATGGACCGCCGCAGGTGCTCCTCGATGGTTGGGGGTTTCAGGATACGCACGAGACGCTTAACAGTTTCACGTGGGGCCCCGATGGCTGGCTCTACGGCTGCCACGGAGTGTTCAGCCACGCGCTCGTCGGCAAGCCCGGCACGCCGGCGGCCGAGCGCACACCCGTGCGTGCGGCGGTGTGGCGCTACCATCCGACGCGCCATACGTTCGAAGTTTTCGCGGCGGGCGGCAGCAACCAGTGGGGGCTCGATTTCAACAGTGTGGGCCACCTCTTCATGACGCATTGCCGGAGTTTTTACGGTGGTGGCGGTACGAGCTACGTCGTGCGCAACGGCCACTACTGGAACCAAGCGAACAATAGTTTCGCGCCGTTCATTTCGAATCGCGGACCCGACTTCGCACCCGAGTTAAAAAACTATCTGCTGGCTTCCGCGCGCTACGACAGCGGCGAAGGCGGCGCTGGCAAACCCGGCACCACGGCGGTCTACGGCGGCCATTCGCATGTCGGCACCATGATCTACCTCGGCGATAACTGGCCCGACACCTATCGCGATCATCTCTTCACCCACAATCTTCATGGCCACCAACTCAACCACCAAGTCAACGTCCGTACGGGCTCTGCCTACGAGACGTTTCACGCCGGCAACGATCTGCTCTTCGCTCCCGACCCCACCTACATGGCGGTCGACATCCAATACGGTCCCGATGGCGCAGCCTACGTGATTGATTGGGTCGATACGCAGCACTGCCACAATCCACGCGACGAACTCTGGGATCGTACCAACGGCCGCCTCTATCGCGTGGCTTGGGCCGCCACCTACAAGCCGATCAAAGTCGATCTCGCTGCAATGACCGACGTGCAACTCGCCGCGCTGCACACGCACCAGAGCGAGTGGTATGTGCGCACCGCACGTCGCCTGCTCCAAGAGCGCGCCGCCGGCCGGACGCTCGCTGCCGCCGCGCTCGCTGACCTGCGCGCGCAGGCCGGTGACAACTCGGGTGGTGATGTCGCCCAGCTCCGCGCGTTGTGGACGCTGCACGTCACCGGCAGCTTGGCACCCGCGCAACGCGGCGCCGCGCTCGCACATTTGTCGGAAACGGTGCGCGCTTGGGCGATTCAACTCGCCACTGACGACCGGACCGCGTTGGCCCTCTCCGCCGCCGATCTCACGCGCCTCGCCACCAACGATGCTTCGGCAGTCGTGCGCCTCGCGATCGCTGCGGTCGTCCCGGCGCTGCCGCTCGCAGACCGTTGGCCCGTGGTCGCCGCGCTCGCGCAACAGGGCGACGGTGCCACCGACCGTTATCTCCCCAAAATGGTGTGGTTCGCCGCCGCGCCCGCAGTCGCGAGCGATCTTCCCCGCGCGCTGGATCTTGCGGCGAGCACCGCGCTGCCGACGCTCGCCGACTCGATCCGTTGGTTCGTCGCGCGCACGCCGGAGGGTCGCGATCAACTCGCCGCGCGCATCGCCGCGCTGCCTGAAGCCGCTGCGGCGCGCGCGCTGCGGGTGCTGTCGTTCGCGCTCGAGAGTGAAGCGGGGTTGAAAATGCCGGCGGGTTGGCCGCAGGTGGCGACCCGTTTTTCCACGGCGGCTGATCCGGCGGTGCGTGGCGCCTATGAGCAACTCGCTGCGCTCTTCGGCGACAAAACTGTGCTCGTCGCTATCCGCTCCCGCCTCGCCGATACCGCGACACCGCTCGTCGAACGCCGCCGCGCGCTCGACCTCCTCAAACGCGCCGGTGATACCGAGTCGACCGCGCTGCTCGTGCGACTCTTGGCCGACAAAGACCTGCGCGCGGCGGTCATCCCGCTCCTCGGAACGGCGGCGGATTCCGCGGTCGCGGCCGTCGGTCTCATCGCGCATTTTCCCTCACTCAATCCTGTCGATCGCACCGCCGCGCTCGCCGCGCTCACGAGTCGCCCGGTGCTGGCGCTGCCGCTGCTGCGCGCGGTCGCTGCTGGCGGATTCGACAAGCAGGCGCTCACGGCGCTGCACGCCCGCCAGCTCCGCAACTTGAAGAACCCTGAAGTCACCGCGCTCCTCGATCGCGCGTGGGGAAAGACGTCCGAGTCCTCGGCCGACATGAAGGCCACCGTGGCTCGGCTGCGCCGGACCTACAACGAAGCGCCGGTCTGGTCCTACGATGTCGCTGCGGGGAAGAAAGTTTTCGAACGTTCCTGTGTCGCCTGCCACGCGACCGAGGGCGCCACCGTTGGCAAGCTCGGTCCGAACCTCAGCGGCACCTGGCGCAACGGCCTTGATTATTTTCTGGAAAATATCGTGGACCCCAACGCCGTCGTCGGTGCGGATTATCAGCTCAATCTGATCACCCAGCGCGATGGTACCGTGATCTCCGGGATGTTGGACAAAGAAACGGCGACCGCGTTGGTCGTCCGCACCATGACCGAGACCGTTACGATTCCGAAGACGGAGATCAAAGCCCGAGAGGTCACGCCGCAATCGCTGATGCCGCCCGGCTTGCTCGAAGCGCTCCCTGAGCGCGAGGCCGTCGAGTTGCTGAAGTTTCTGACCACGGAAGTGAAATAATCCGCTGCGTCGCGGGTTTCCGTGAACCGCGAGGCACTGCGCCGCGAGCGAACGAGCGCTCAGGTTGCGGACGGTGCGCGGTGAATTTTCGGCGTCCACGTCACATAACTCGGTTCCTCGTGGAGGAACGCGTCGGGCGCGTCGGTCGGGCGACACAAGTCAGCGTCGATCACGCGTGGCAGCAGTTCGGCGAGAGCGTAGGGGATAGACGTCAAACCGGGCGGCGGTTGTGACCAATGGCGGAAGTTTTCCGGCATCACGAGTTCGCCCCTGAGCTCCCCGACCGGCACGCGCCGCAGCGAGCCGCCCAAGGTGAAGTGGTGCCAGAGTTCGCGCCGGGCATCCGCGATCACGCCGACGTCGGGTCGGCCGAGCGCTTGAGCGACGACCGCGAGGCTGCAATATGCGAACATCGGGCGGGGCTTGAGTACGTGCCACGTGCGGAGCGCCATGGCGCACGTGCGGATGCCCAGCACGGAACCGGGTCCATCGCAAAAAACCAACGCGTTGGCCGCGTCGATTTCGACGCCGAGCGCGGTCAAACTCGTGAAAAGCCCCACCCCCGTGTCTTCGTCCGAAGTGCTCCAGCGCGCCGTCCCGAGCTCGCCATCAGTTAGCCAGCCGACTTGTACGCGCGTGGCTGCCGCATCGATGACCAGCAAGGGAGCGTGGGCGGCAATAATTTGGCGGAGACTCGGCATCTTTGGCTTACGAAACGTCCCGCGACGAGCCCGCGCAAGCCCGCAGAAGCGCGCAGAATCCGGCATTGACCGACGCATCTCGGGACGTAGCGTGACCAATTCTCTCAACCAAAACCCGTCCGCCCACACTCCCGTGAACGTCCAACAGAACAGTCTCTCCGCCACACGCACCACGCTCGTCGTCACCCTCGACCAGAGCGAAGTCGCTGCGGAACACCAGGCGGTTGTCACCGAATTTGCCAAGCAGGCGCGCATCCCCGGCTTCCGTCCCGGCAAGGCCCCGGCCGCGATGATCGTGCGCCGTTTTGCCAAGGAAATCGCCGAGGAGTTTAAGCAAAAAATCGTGGGCAAGGCCTACCGCAGCGGCCTAGAGGAGGCCAAACTTGACGTGCTCAATGTCGTCAATGTCGAAAAGGGCACGATCGCAATGGGTACGCCCGCGATCATCACGATCACGGTGGATATTCGTCCTGAGTTTACGCTGCCGGACTACACGAATCTGCCGACGGAAATCACGCCGACCGATGCCACTGATGTCGAAGTGGACAACGTGATCGAAGGGCTGCGCGGCGAACGCGCCGATTTCAAGGCCGCGGACCGTCCCGCGCAGAAGAGCGATTATGTGAAGCTCGCCTACGAGGGCACGATCGACGGCCAGCCCATCGCTGACCTAGCGCCCGATAAGCAACTTTACGGCAAAGTCCCGCAGACGTGGGAAGAAGTCGAGGGGACCAACGAAGGCGTCATCCCCGGTCTCGGCAAACAGCTCGCCGGCCTCAAGCCCGGGGACAAGCAAGACGTCGCGATCACGTTCCCGGCGGAATTCCCAGCGGTGCCGGCGCTGGCGGGCAAATCGGCCGTCTATAAGGTCGAGGTGCAGGAGATCCGGGAGCGCGTGCTGCCGGCGCTCGATGCCGAATTTTTCAAATCCCAGCAAGTCGACGATCTCGCTGGTCTGCAGGCGCAGGTGCGCGCGAATCTCAAAGGCCAGAAAGACTATCAGAACCGCGCGGCTCAGCGTCGCCAAGTCACGGAGGCGCTCGCGGCCAAGGTTGATTTCCCGGTGCCGGATTCCCTAGTCGAGTCCGAGACCCAAGGCGTCCTGCGGCAATTTATCGAAGAAAATATGCGCCGCGGAGTGCCGCAGGAGCAGTTCGAGAAAGATAAAAAAGAGCTCTTTGAAGGTGCGAAAAAAGCCGCCACCAACCGCGTCAAGATGCAGCTCGTCCTCGCGAAGATCGCCGAGGCCGAGAAGCTGACGGTCGAAAGCAGCGACATCGATGCGTTTATCTATCGGGAATCCGCCCGCACGCAGCAGAATCCCGATAAACTCGTGAAGACCCTCACGACCGATCGCGACCAGCTCCGCGCGGTGCAGCAGAATATCATATTCGACAAGGCGGTTGATTTCCTCGTGTCCAAGGCTACGGTGAAAACGATTCAGCCAGTGGCCTAACCGGCCGATAACCACCCTTCCTTGTGAGCTACGACCTAACCATTTTCGACAACAACGGACGCGAGACGCGGGCTATGAGCGTGTATTCGCGCCTCCTGAAGGATCGCATCCTGTTTATTGGGACGCCGATTGACGACAACGTCGCGAACTTGGTGATCGCCCAGATGCTCTATCTGCAGATGGAGGACGCGAAGAAGGACATCCATCTCTACATCAATTCGCCCGGTGGCGTCGTGACCGGTGGCATGGCCATCTACGACACGATGAATTTCCTGCAGTGCGATATCGTGACCTATTGCCTCGGCATGGCGGCCAGTATGAGCACCGTGCTCCTCGCTGCCGGCACCAAGGGTAAGCGTTTCGCGCTCCCCAACAGCCGCGTCATGATCCACCAACCCAGCGGCGGAGCCGGTGGCCAGGCTTCCGATATCGCCATCGCCGCGAAGGAAATTCTGCGTTGGCGCAAAGTCCTCAACGAAACGATTTCGAAACACACGGGTAAGACCGCTGAGCAGGTCGAAAAGGATTCCGATCGTGATTACTACTTGAGCGCCTACGAGGCCAAGGCCTATGGCATTGTTGACCACGTGGTGGAGTCCACCCGTGACGTGCAAAAGATTGCCGTGTCGACCGCCGCCTGAGTGCGGCAGTCTGATTCATGAGCGAACTCCGCCCTCGACTCACCAGCGGCTCACTCCAACTTCAAGGCCATGGCAAAATCCGCGCGCATGACCCTGTGTTCGTTCTGCGGCAAGTCGCAGGCTGAGGTCAAAAAAATCATCGCCGGACCGGGCGTCTACATTTGCGACTCGTGCGTCAATGTCTGCAAGACGATCATTGATCGTGAAGTCAAAGCGCCGGCGGTGGATATCAAGCCCACGCTCCGCCTGATCAAGCCGGCCGATATCAAGAAGACGCTCGATGACCACGTGATTGGGCAGGATCACGCCAAGAAGGTTCTCTCGGTCGCCGTCTACAACCACTATAAGCGGCTGATGTTTGATTCCGGCCAGTCTGGCAAAGACTCCGCCGCACTGTCGCCAGAGTTTAACGACGTCGAGGTCGAGAAGAGCAATATCATGCTCCTCGGTCCCACCGGCTCGGGCAAGACGCTGCTCGCGCGCACCCTCGCGAGGATCCTCGACGTGCCGTTTGCCATTTCCGATGCCACCACGCTCACGGAAGCGGGCTACGTCGGCGAGGATGTCGAAAACGTCGTCCTCCGTCTCCTGCAAGCGGCGAACTACGATGTGAAGAAGGCCGAGTGTGGCATCATCTACATCGACGAGATCGACAAGATTGGACGCAAGACAGAGAACGTTTCCATCACCCGTGACGTTTCGGGTGAAGGCGTCCAGCAGGCGCTCTTGAAGATTCTCGAAGGCACGACCTGCAACGTGCCCCCGCAAGGCGGTCGGAAGCATCCGAATCAAGAATACATCCAGATCAAGACGGCCAATATTTTGTTTATCTGTGGTGGCGCGTTCGTCGGACTCGACGCCATCGTGCAACGTCGGCTGGGATCGCGCAGTCTCGGTTTCTCGGCGGTGGCTGCCCAGCACGAGGCGGCGCTGAAGCCCGAGCAGTTGATGCGGGCGCTCGCCCCTGAAGATTTGATCCGCTTCGGGATGATCCCGGAGTTTATCGGTCGCCTGCCCGTCGTCTCGGTGCTGGATCAACTCCAGGTCGCCGATTTGGAAAAAATTCTCCTGCGCACGAAAAATGCGATGGTGAAGCAATATGCGAAGCTGTTTGCGATGGACGGGGTCCGCTTGAAATTTACCCCCGATGCGGTGAAGGCGATCGCCGCGAAGGCCATCGAGCTGAAGACGGGCGCCCGCGCCCTCCGCGCCATCATGGAAAATCTCATGCTCGAGGTGATGTATGAGTTGCCCCAGAGGGACGATGTGATCGAGGTCATCATCGACGCAGGGGTCGTGGCCGGTCGCCGCAAGCCCACGCTGCGCACCGATGCCAAGGCCGAACCGACGCAGGACGCGGCCTGAGGGCCGGGGCGCGCAGCCGCCTCCGGACCACTGCCGACGTGAACGCGCACCGCGCGGCGCAGTCCGGCGCTTTGCGCATGCGCTTTGTTCGTTAAGGGTGTTGCGCGCGCGCGGTCGTCCAGATTAGCTACCTGCCTCGTCTCACTTCATCGATTTCCTTTCACATGGTCCGACTTGCCACTTCTTTTGATGCCTCCGCGATTGCCACGCTTTTTCACGAGACCGTGAAGAAAGTGAACTCCCGCGATTATGACGTGAAGCAGATCGCGGCTTGGGCTGGCGCGGCCCCCGACGTGGCGAAGTGGCGTGCGCGTCAGGCTGGTCGCACGACGTGGGTGTTCGAGGTCGGGGGAACGGTGCGGGGTTTCGCCGAATTTGGGGCCAACGGGCAGGTCGAAGCAATCTACGTCCACGCCGACCATCAACGCAAAGGCATCGCCTCTGCGTTGCTGGTGCAGATCGAGGAGGAAGCTCGCCGCCTCGGGGGGGCGCGACTTTACACCGAGACCAGCACCACGGCCCGGGGGTTTTTTCAGAAGCGCGGATTTAAGGTCCTGAAGCCAGCGGAGGTCGACGCCCAAGGCTCGGGTTTCACGAATTTCCGCATGGCCAAGCCGCTTTTGTGAACGGATTTTAAAACCGGGTTTTTAGCGGATCGATCCGACGGCAGGGGCCGGCGTTTGGCTGGGGATAGCTCATTAAATCGCCGTTCGCTTGGACTGGGTGGTGGCGCGTTGCGGCGGCGAGCGCGAGCGAGCAGCTGGAATAAAAATCAGCCCCGTTCTCCGGGCAGCCGCCGTTTATCTGTCAAGCGTTCACCCGTGATCCCATCGAGTTTAGCATAGCTGTCGTCGAGAGATCAATTGACACCAGCCGCAGCTGACGCGTCAGTCCACTGCACCCCGGCGATCGCTCGATTACTTTACCCTTCAGCGAAAAGCCTGTATCCTATCAGGCAATACCCATCACGATAATTATGAAACACCTCACCCTTCCGCGCGTTTTGAAAATGGCCGGCGGCGTCCTCGCAGTCGCTTTCGCCTCACTTGCGACCACGCAATCCAGTCGCGCGGCCGAAGCAGGCGCGGTCAGCGGCACGGTGAGTAACGCCACCACCGGAAATCTGCTCGAAGGCGTCCTCGTCAAACTCTCCGGCAGCGGCCTAACCGCGTTCACCGACAACACGGGGCGCTTCGTGCTTACGGGTGTGCCTGTGGGAACCCATGAGTTAGTCGCAACTTATATTGGCCTTGATCCCGTTCGCAGCGAAATAACGCTCCGGGTCGGTGAGCGCGCCATTCGTAACTTCGAGCTCACCTCCGGAATCTACCGGCTGCAGGAATTTCGTGTCACCGGCGAGCGCGAGGGCGGAGCGGCTGCGATCACGGCTCAGCGCAACGCGGCGAACTTGGCGAATGTCATCGCGATGGATTCCTACGGCAACCTGCCGAATATGAGTATTGGTGAAGTGGTGATGCGACTGCCCGGTGTTGCGGGTAGTCCGAACGATGAAGGCTCGTTTGCTAACTTTAGCATCCGAGGCATGCCGGCGGAGTTGAACACGGTCACGATCGACGGCGGATTCGTCGCAACCGAGGGCACCAGTCGCGCACTTGATATGCGGCGGATCACTGGGGCTATTTTCGATCAGCTCGAGCTCATCAAGGGCCACACCCCGGACAAAGGGGCAAATTCACTGGGCGGAACGGTTAACCTAAAGACTCGATCCCCTTTTAAGATGCGAGAGAGACGGCGCATCAATTACTCGCTTTCCGCGCGCGTGGCTCCGTCTTTCACAGAGCAAATTCCCCTGCGTGAGCAACACCGGGCTCATCCGATGATCACCTTGGGCTATCAAGAGATCTTCGATGTCCTCGGCGGCAGCAGAAATCTCGCGGTCAATGTCAATATGTTCTATAGCGAAGACGCGCTCGGCTTTTTCCAAACGACCCGTGATTTCCAGAACACAACCAACCCAACTGCCTACGTCTGGGACTACCGGACATTCGATAACTATAACAACAGCAAGCAGGCCAGTATTAATCTCCGAACCGACTATCAGCTTTCGCCGGCCACGCGGATCTCGGTCAGCGCGCTAGCCAATGACTATTACCAGAAATTCCGCCGACGTTATGTGACTCGAGCCTTTACCGGAAACCAAAATACCGTACCCAGCGCTACCTCGGGGATTGTCCCAGGCTTTACCAATCAAATCACTAACGTCCGAGCCACTTCTGGCTCAACGATCGAAATGACCATGACGGGACCAAATAACTGGATGAGTCGCATGCGGCAGGTCAGTCTATCGGCCGATCATGACTTGGGTCCTCTGCAAATTGACTATGAAGCGAGGTATGCGCGGACGAACCTCAATAACGGCAACGGCCAAGGCGGAGTCCTCGTCAACAGGATCACGAATGTCGGTTGGATGCTCGATCGCACTCACTCCGATCTCTTCCCTCGCTTCATCCAAACCGAGGGCCCGGATTTCACCAACCCGGCAAATTATCGTCCGGCCGCTGCCAATGCGCTGACCAACGCTGACAACCAAAGCGATCAGCGGGTGCGCGATCTCCGCGGCAATGCCAGATACGTCCTGCCCACGCCAATCCCGGTCACTCTTAAAACCGGCGTCCAATGGCGCGAGATTCTGGTCCAGCAGCTTCAACTGGGGGGCAGTCGGCGGTGGAATTACGTTGGCACTGGCGCGCTGCCCACGGACCCGGGACTCACCATGTTCGACGAAATCAAGACCGGTCGACGGATGCCGCAATGGGAGGCCACGATGTTCATTCGCGATCGCACCCTCATTAACCCGACCCTCTGGTCCGAGGACGTTTTCTACCGTGAACAACAAAAATACACCGGCACCAAAGAGGTGACCGAAACCGTCAGCGCGGCCTTCGTGATGGCAGAGGGCAAACTAGGCCGCCAAGGTCTGTTCGCTCGCACGGGGTACCTGACGGGAGTGAGAATTGAAGGAACTGCGAACGAAAGCTGGGGATGGGTTCGCCAGCGGTTTGGCAGCACCGCCGCCGAGCAGCAGGCCGACCCCGTGCGCGCAGCGGCGCGCGACTACGCGAACACGCGGCGTAATTTGAAAGGCGGCTATACCAAGTCATTTCCCAGTACGCACCTCACCCACGACTTCACGTCAAGTTTGAGAGGCCGCTTGGCGTGGTCGACGAGCTTTGGACGACCGGGGATGAGCAACTGGCTGCCCAACGAAAGCGTCAATGAAGCCAATCAGACCATCAC
>CAMATV010000038.1 GCA_945861235.1 Opitutus sp. GAS368 | reverse complement strand
AACGCGCTCCTCTTTGGATCCAGCGGGGCCGGCGGCTTCGTCAACGCCGGCTCCAAACAGGCGCGTTTCGCCCGCGCCGGTGGTGGTCCGCTCACCATGGCCAGCGTGACGTCACGCATCGACCAGTTCGGTTCGAAGCGCTGGGAGTTCGACGCCAACTACGGTCTCGAGAAACTCGCCTTTCGTCTCGTCCTGCTGAACGAAGACAAGAACACCCGCCGCCTCCACATCGGGGCCAAGACCGACGCCTTCTACAGCGCGCTCGCCGCGAAGTTACCGTTCAACACCACGCTGAACCTCACCGCCCGCAAGACCGACAACGACCGCGTCAATCAAACCTCCGTCGGCGATCTCAGTTTCACCAACGCGACACGCGATCCACGCCACAATTTTTCGCTGATGTATCTTCTCGCCACCGGTCAGGCGGGCGCGACCAACCCCAAGACTGGCGCCGCGTATCCCGGCGGCGCGATCGCGAATGGCAAATTGACCTGGGACAACGCCTCCTCCTGGGGCGGTTGGGCGCAGCAGGAGGACATCAATACCGAACTATACACGGTCACCGTCGATACGGTCTGGACCAAGTGGCTCGCGACCTCTCTCGGTGCGATGTATGACTTCGCCATCAGCCAACGTGGCGCGGGGGTCTCGGCGTTGCTCGCGCCCAATACCTACAACACCGCTAATCCGCTCAATGAGTGGGCCAACGGTTCGTCCTTCGCCATGAATCGCAACAACGACATCAACGCCGGTCGGCGCCATGCCTACCGTGCGAGTGCGGTGGCGACGAACGACTTGTTCGGCGGCAAAGCCACGAGCCAGACGGTGCTGGGCTACGACCTCAACTTCAGCGCCGGCGTAAGCGGAAACGTCGGCTATGTCTACTACGAGGCCGACTCCAATTTCCGCGTCTATGATCTGGGCAATCCGCGGCCCGCCGCCGCCGGCGGCACCGGCGCGAACCAGCTCGGCCGGATCGGGATGGGCACGCTTTACTGGCCGGTTGGAAACGGCCCGCTCAAGAAGCCATTCTTTCGCCCTGGGTCGCGCCAGATCACCGCCAACGGCCGGAATTATGTGCTGCTGCAGCAAAACCCGCAGAATCCGAATTTCGTGAGCCCGCTCAATCCGCTCGGTCTCGTTTCCCTCGTCCCGGGCTTCACCGGAGTCGGCGGCGCCAACCTCGGCAATTTCGCCCAGTCGGCCAAGGACTACGGCATCTACGGCGCGAACTACACGCGCTGGCTCGACGATCGGTTCACCACGCTAGTCGGGTTTCGCTTCTCCAACAACTCCACCCGCCGGCCAAACACCGTCGCCACCGGCACGCAGCCGTGGACCGAGACCGACAACAGCTACACCAGCTACAACCTCGGCCTCACCTATCGCCTCAGACCCTGGCTCAACGCCTACTACAACGCCGGCAAGACGTTTCTCCCGTTCACCCGACTCGTCGGTGATCCGTATGGCGAAATCCCGAAGGACACCGACGGCTTCAGCCAGGAAATCGGTTTCAAGTTTCAACCCGCGAGCGGCATCGTCTCGGGTTCCATTTCCTACTACTTCGCGCAGTCGCGGCACGAGCCGTTCAATTACCCGGCCGCCGCCAGCAGCAACCTGATCAATCCCGCCGGGCTCAACGATGCCTACAACCCGGCGCTCCGCAGCACTTGGATCAGCCTCGACAAGAAATCGAGCGGCCTCGAAGTCATCCTCACGGCGGCGCCCACCCGCAACTGGCGCGCCCGCCTCGGCTTCACTCAGCAGGACGGCCGCATCGAGACGACCGCGAATTATCCCATGCTCTGGAACGACGAATTCGCATACAACAAGGCCACCGGCGGTGTCACGTATACCGACGGCACGCCCTTCATCGTTCCGACCGACGCAGCGGGCATCGCCGCAGTCAGCGCCACCACCACCCTGCGGGCCCCCGTCGTCGGAGCCACCAACTCCCAGTTGACCGTCGGAATGATGAGCGACCCGAACAACCCTTATTTCGCCTATGGCCAGGGCGGCACGGTCAATGCAAACGGCCAGATTACCGCGAACAGCGCCGTCTTTCGCGCGCTACGTTGGTTTCAGGTTCCTGCCGGCACCCAAAATGTCCAAGCACGCACGCTGCGCCCCGGCCGCCCGCTCGGCGAAATTCCCTACACCTATGGGGATCCGGCCGGCTACAAGGGCATCGCCCCGATCGCCAGAGCGGGCGAGCCCACACTCGGCCATCCGCTTTACCGCTTTGTTTTCACCAACACCTACAATTTCAGTGAAGGCTGGTTCCGCGGGGCCACGCTCGGTGGCACGGTGCGATGGGACATCGACAAGCGCACCAACTGGTATACCGAGCCGGATGGCAAGGGTGGCAACATCCGCAAACTTTACCAGGAATCATCCGTCAATCCGCAGGTGAGCCCGTTCGTTGCTTATAGCCGAAAAATTGGCCGCACGATGTTCCGGACGCAGATGAACGTGAACAACGTCTTCAATAAATACAAAGTGGAGCTCCGCCCCGCCGCCACCAGCGGCTACACCATTGAAAACGCCATCAACGCCACGTTTGTCGGCCAGCCCCGGGAATACGTCTGGACGAACACCATCAGCTTTTAGGAGCATAAACTCGGGTCGAGAGCTGAGGCCCAGGAGCAAACTCATGAAACTTCCCGATCGATGGTGCGGAATTTGGATCGCCCTGATCCTGCTCATCCCCGGCTCCGTCACGGCCGCGAGCGACCGGCCCAACATCGTTTTCTTCCTCGTGGACGACATGGGGTGGCAGGAGACGTCGGTGCCGTTCCACTCCGAGACGACGGAGCTTAACCGACGTTATCGCACGCCGAATATGGAACGTCTGGCGGCAGAAGGCATGAAGTTCACCCAAGCCTACGCTTCGGCGGTTTGCTCACCCACGCGGGTCAGCGCCCTGACGGGCATGAACGCGGCGCGGCACCGGGTGACGAACTGGACCCTACGGAAAAATGTTTCTCCGGATCAGGCGCACCCGCTGGTTGAACCGCCGGCTTGGAACCTCAACGGCGTGTGCACCGACGCAGACATCGAGCGCGCCATGCAGGTCACACCGTTACCGGCGCTTTTGCGCACCGCGGGCTATCGCACGATCCACGCGGGGAAGGCCCATTTTGGGGCGAAGGACACGCCGGGAGAAAATCCACTCAATCTCGGCTTCGATGTGAACATTGCAGGTCATGCCGCCGGCGGTCCGGGCAGCTATTGGGGTGAAAATAATTTTAGCGCAGCGTGGCGCAGTAAAAACTCGGCCGACCTTGTTTGGGATGTGCCCGGGCTCGAAGCCTACCACGGCACTAAAACCTACCTCACCGAGGCACTCACTCTGGAAGCAATCAAGGCCGTGGAAAAATCCGTCGCGGACAGGATACCGTTTTACCTCTACTTGGCTCACTACGCGATTCACGCCCCCCGTGAAAAGGACGATCGCTTCTATCAGAAATATATAGACGCCGGCCTGAAGCCGACGGAAGCCATCATCGCTTCGATGGTTGAGAGCATGGACAAGTCGCTGGGCGATCTGATGGCGGCTTTCGCCCGCCTCAGCGTGGCGGACAACACGATCATTCTGTTTATGTCCGACAACGGTGCTCCTCGCGACAGTCCACCGAACCTTCCCCTGCGTGGGCAGAAACTGAGCCCTTACGAAGGCGGCGCACGCGTGCCGATGCTCGCCACGTGGCCGGGCGTCGTGAAGCCGGGCTCGATTTGCCGCCACCCGGTCATCATCGAAGACATTTTTCCGACCATCCTCGAATTAGCCGGCACGTCGTGGCGCGAGCAAGTCCTTCAGCGTGTCGACGGCCAAAGCTTCGTGCCACTGCTGAAAACCCCCGAGGAGACCACGTCGGATCGTCCGCTCGTCTGGCACTTCCCTCATCACTATGCCCGTCAGACTCCGTTCAGCTCCATTCGCGTTGGCGAGTGGAAGCTAATCTACCACCACGCTGATCGCCGGATGGAGTTGTTCAACTTGGCCAGTGATCTCTCGGAGAAAAACGATCTCGCCGCGCATGAGCCGCAACGCGTCCGCGAACTCGCCGCGAAACTGGCCGCCTTGTTGAAGGATCGCGGCGCGCAGATGCCGACGGACAAGCAGAGTGGTCAAGTGGTCCCGCGCCCGGACGGGCGTCAAGAATGATGGGCGCGCGAAATTTGCCGCCAACCGATCTCACGGGGCGAGCGAACGGGCCGGGTAAGATCCGGGGACATACGTAACAATCTGTAATCTCCTCCCAGATCCGATCCCCTGAAAATCCGGCGTCCCAGCAGTGGAACCGAGAGAAGTGGGATGTTCTGCGCCGACCTGCGAGCATGGGTTTAAGACGGACCGATTCGGGATCGCGTTCCGCCCTTGGATTGCCGCAGCCTTCGCCCGCACGATTCACCCAACGCTGCATGAAGCCCCACCGCTCCGCTATTCTCGTATTGCTACCCCTGCTGGCCACACTCCCAGGGACCGCCGCGCCGGCGCCGACCACGGCCACCCAAAACGAAGTAAAATTCAACCGCGACATCCGGCCGATTTTTTCTGAGACGTGCTTCCCCTGTCACGGGCCCGATGCCAACGCCCGCAAGGCAAACCTCCGGCTCGACCGGCGCGAGGAGGCGCTCAAGCCCGCGAAGTCAGGCGAGGTTCCGATCGTTCCCGGCAAACCGGAGGAGAGCGAAATCATCCGCCGCCTCTTCGCGACGGACGAAGACGACGTGATGCCACCGCCCGAGGCGCACAAGACGATCCCACCCGCGCAGAAGGAGCTGGTCAAACGCTGGGTCACCCAAGGCGCACCGTACGAGGACCACTGGGCGTATACGCCACCTGCTCGCACGCCGCTGCCGGCCTTGCGGCAAATGTCATGGCCGCGCAATCCGGTGGATTATTTCATCCTCGCCCGCTTGGAGGAGGAAAAACTGTCGCCCGCGCCGGAGGCGGATCGCGTCATGTTGATCCGACGGCTATCGCTCGATCTCACCGGCCTGCCGCCGTCGGTCGAAGAGGTCAACGCGTTCATCGCCGACCGCTCGCCGACCGCCTACGAAAAAGTCGTCGACCGCCTGCTCGCCTCGCCGCACTACGGCGAGCGCATGGCGGTGGATTGGCTCGACGCGGCCCGTTTCACCGACTCCAACGGTTATCAGGTGGACCGCGACCGCGAGATGTCCGCGTGGCGCGACTGGGTGATCCGCGCGTTCAACCACAACCAGCCCTTCGATCAGTTCACGATTGATCAACTGGCGGGTGACCTGTTGCCGAACGCGACACTCGAGCAGCGCATCGCGACGGGCTTTCACCGGAACCATATGATGAACGAAGAGGGCGGAATCATCGCGGAGGAATTCCTGGCCGAATACACCGCCGACCGCGTCGAGACGACGGCAGCGGTGTGGCTCGGCCAGACGTTCAACTGCACGCGGTGTCATGACCACAAATTCGATCCTTTCACGCAGCGCGATTTCTACGCGCTGAAGGCGTTTTTCCACAACATTCCCGAACTCGGCGTGGGCACTTACTCCGCCACGATCCGGCAAAATAGTCCGCCCTGGGTAAAACTGCCCGCGCCGGAAATCGAGGCAAAGCTCGGCGGCCTAAATTCCGAGCTTGCCGCAGTGAGCGAGCAACTCGCGTCACCGGTGGAGGAAATCTCGGCGTCACTCGAGGAATGGGCGCAACGGTTGGCCGCGACCTCGGTGGCTTGGGCACCGCTCGAAGTGCTCACCGCGAGCGGTGGCGACCAGCCGCCACAAATCGATGCGGCCGCACGCGCGGTCGACATCGGGCCCCAGGAGACGCGTGCGAACACCCTCAAGCTCAGCGTGCGCCTGCCGGCCGGCCGCGTCACGGCACTGCAATTCGAGTGTGCCACGACGGCAGTAGCGACAAGTTTTCAATGGAGCGGGTTGAAGGTGATCCGTCCCGCCCAAGAGGGCGTGAAAAACCGGACGCTAAAACTGCGGGCCATTGCCGCGGGTGATTCTCTTGCCGCCACCGAGGCGGCCAAGGTGCTGGACAACGATCGCAAGACGCGGACCAACCTTGCGCCCAAGCCAGAGCGCCCAAGCCACGCGGTCTTTGAACTTGAACCGGCGCTCGTCGTCGACGGCGAGCCAGCGGAGCTGCAAATCGAGCTGGCGGTCGAAAACGCCGGCGGGCCGTCACGGTGGCGCGTATTGGTCATCGGCACGGAGACGGAAATTCTCGCACCGTCGAAGATCGCGGACGTCGCGAGGAAGGAACCGTCCCTACGCACCGCCGCCGAGTACGGGCAGCTCACCGTTTTTCGGCGGTCGCAGCAGCCCGCGAACCGCATGTTGAGCGACCGGCTGACGGCGTTGAAAAAACAAATTTCCGCGGCCGAGGCGGAGATTCCGACGGCGCTGGTCATGGAAGAAATGAAGGAGCCTCGTCCGACCTTTGTCCTGATGCGCGGCGCCTACGACAAACCCGGCGAACGCGTCGAAGCCGCGACACCCGGCGCGCTGCCCGCCCTCGCGACCGACCAACCGCGCAACCGCCTCGGGCTGGCGCGCTGGCTGGTGGACCCGGCGAATCCGCTGACGGCACGCGTGACGGTGAACCGCTATTGGCAGTCAGTCTTCGGCACGGGCCTCGTCCGCACCTCCGAGGATTTCGGTTCGCAGGGTGAGTTGCCGAGCCATCCCGAATTGCTCGACTGGCTCGCGACGGAATTCGTCCGCACTGGCTGGGATGTGCAGGCGATGCTACGGCTGCTCGTGACCAGCGCGACGTATCGCCAGAACTCGAAACTCACCCCCGCCCTGCGCGAACGCGATTCCGCGAACCGCCTGCTGGCCCGCGCGCCGCGTTTCCGTTTACAAGCCGAGTTCGTCCGCGATCAGGCGCTGGCGGCGAGTGGGCTGCTCGCGCGAAAAATCGGCGGGGCTTCGGTCAAACCCTATCATCCGCCCGGTCTCTACGAGCAAGTCACCGCCGGCACCGGCTACAATGTCTACGTGCCCGGCAAGGGCGACGATCTCCATCGCCGCAGTCTCTATACGTATTGGAAACGTTCCGTGCCCAATCCCGCGATGCTGCTCTTCGACGCGCCGTTTCGCGAAGCCTGCACCCTGCGGCGGCCGCGCACCAACACCCCGCTCCAGGCCCTCAACCTGATGAACGACCCGACCTATGTCGAAGCCGCGCGCTTTCTCGCCCAGCGCATGCTGCACGAGGGCGGCGGGACCACGGCGGCAAGACTCACGCACGGCTTCCGCCTGCTGCTCGCGCGCCCGCCGCAACCGGCCGAGCTCGCGCTCCTCCACGCCGCCTACGATCGCGCCCACGCTGATTTTACCAACGACCGCGAAGCCGCCGCCGCCTTGCTCGCCGTGGGCGAAACAGCGTTCGACCCGACGCTGGATCCCATCGGGCTCGCTGCGTTCACCACCGTCGCGAGCACGCTGCTCAATCTCGACGCCGTCATCATGAAGGATTGAACCCATGAACGCTGAAATCATCCATCCCGGGATTTCCCGTCGTCACTTCCTCGGTCGCGCGAGCGCGGGCATCGGAGCCGCGGCGCTCGCGTCGTTGCTCAACCCGCGGTTGTTCGCCGCCGCGTCCGCGCCGCACTTTGCACCCAAGGCGCGGCGAATCATCTGGCTCACCCAAGCGGGTGCGCCGTCGCAATTGGATTTATTCGATCCCAAACCGGGCCTCGCCGCGCAGTATAATCTCGATTTACCCGACTCGATTCGGGATGGACAGCGGCTGACGGGCATGACCTCCGGCCAAAAGCGTTTTCCAATCGCGCCGTCGGTCTTCAAATTTCAGCAGCACGGAAAGTCGGGACTTTGGCTGAGCGAACTGCTGCCGCACACGGCGAAGTTTTCGGATGAAATCTGCGTGATCCGCTCGCTACACACCGAGGCGATCAATCACGACCCGGCGATGACGCTGCTGCAAACAGGAGCGCAGATTGGAGGCCGGCCCGCCTTTGGCTCCTGGGTGGCCTACGGGCTCGGTTCCGAAAACGCCGACCTGCCCGCGTTCGTGGCGATGATTTCGCGGCCCAGCGGTCCGACCAACGCCCAGCCGCTGCACGAACGCATGTGGAGTTCCGGTTTCCTGCCGTCGCGCCATCAGGGCGTGCGGTTCAGCTCGGGCCAAGATCCGGTGTTGTTCCTCTCGAATCCGCCGGGCATCACCCCCGCGCGCCGCCGAGCGATGCTCGACGACACCGCGGCGTTGAACCGCCTGACGCTGGCCGCGTATCAGGACCCCGAGACGCAGGCGCGCATCGACCAATATGAAATGGCCTTCCGGATGCAGGCCGCAGTGCCGGAGCTCGCCGATTTGTCGAAGGAACCGGCGGACATTTTCGAGCGTTACGGACCGGAGTCGAAAAAACCTGGTACGTATGCGGCCAACTGCATCCTCGCGCGCCGGCTGGCGGAGCGCGGCGTGCGTTTCATTCAGCTGTATCACCGCGGCTGGGACCAACACAACAACCTGCCAAGTGGGATCAAGAGCCAGTGCTATGACACCGATCAGCCGACGGCCGCGCTGCTGGCCGAGCTGAAGGAACGCGGGCTGCTCGACGACACCCTCGTGATCTGGGGCGGCGAGTTTGGCCGCACGGTGTATTCGCAGGGCACGCTCACACAGGACAACTACGGCCGCGACCATCACCCGCGCTGCTTCAGCATCTGGATGGCGGGCGCGGGAGTAAAACGCGGTCACGTCCTCGGTGAGACGGACGATTTCAGCTACAACATCCTCAAGGACCCGGTGCACATCCACGACCTCAACGCCACCGCGCTGCACCTCCTCGGCCTCGACCACACGCGGCTCACCTATCGCTTCCAAGGCCGCGACTACCGTCTCACCGACGTCCACGGGGAAGTCGTCAAGGGCCTGCTGGCGTGATGGGTGGCGCTATCTGGCTATTGTCCGATCGGTCAGAAACCCTCCCGAATCCGATCCCCCTGAAAATCGAATTTTCTTGGTGCCTGATTTGGCGTGTTTCAAATGGGAAAGTATCGCCGTGCTGCGGCAGTAGCAGACGCTCGTAGGACTGGCCGAGCTGGAGTGCGTCACAGGTGTCGGGCAATCCGTCCTCACGCCTTGGACATCGGTGGACATCGGTGGGCTGTGTGTACTGTGGTGTGTACTTTAGCCGTTTACCGCCATCCTGCTCCCTCTGTACGAGCGATGGTGGACGCTGGCGGACTCGAACCGCCGACCCCCTGCGTGTGAAGCAGGTGCTCTAACCAACTGAGCTAAGCGTCCGACTGATGTCTATCAACAGGTTACTGAACTTATTTTAGTTTCCGATAGGGCTTTCTACATCCATTTTCTACATGTCACTTTAAAAAATGAGTGCGAATGCAACTAAGTGGGAAACCACTCGAGAACCAAACCTGTTAAGGAACAGAGCCAGCGGAAGATATTACGGAAGGTTCACGATTTCCGGCAAGCAAAAATGGCTCAACCTCGATACCGACGTTTGGACGGTTGCGAAGCTTCGGCTGGCCGACGAGCGATCCAAACTTGAGCGCACCCGCCAGACCCTCACAAATGTGTCGTCAGGCGAAGCGGTTGCCGGAGATCTTGCGACTATCTACAAACAGCGGATCGACGATAGGGTGGATATCAAGCCCAAGACTCGGCAGAGGCTGCACGAGGAAGTTGACGCCATCCTCAAGACGTGGCCCGGATTTGCTTCGATGCCACCCGGCCGCATCACCCGACAGGCGGTCATCGAGTGGCGAAACCGAATGAGCCGGGAGGGCACCGGATTCGTGTCACCAGGGGCGAAGGGAATCAGCTCGAAAAATAACGGCACTTCCGCCTCGCTCATCAACAAATGCATCGACGCCATCCGTCGAATGCTCGACATCGCCGTCGAACGCGGGCAACTCGGCGGAAACCCTCTCTACCCTCGCGGAATCAAGCTCAAGAACGTCCCGCGGAAGCCGATTCTGCCGGAAGCCGCGAAACTTGCCGAAATCTTTTCTGAAATCGAGCATCACGGTGGCCGCGCGTCTCATGCGACGGCGGATTTCTGCCGCTTCCTTGCCTATACGGGATGCCGGCTCAGTGAAGCCAAGGCTGTCACTTGGGCTGATGTGGACTTCAAACGCGGCATCTTGCACGTTCGCGGAAGCAAGACCGAAGCCGCGAATCGCGAGGTTCCGTTGATCCCTGCGGCCAGGGCGCTGCTCGAAAAGCTAAAAGAGAACAGCCCCGGGACTGTCGTGGATCGGGTAGATGTCGCCACTTCCGTCGACCCTCGCGCCAAGGTTCTGGGCGTCAGTGAGGCGGGAAAATCCCTCGCACGGGCGTGCAAAAAATTCGGCGTCGGACTGCTGACCCACCATGATTTGCGCGATGCCTTCGCGACGGCCGCAATCGAATCCGGGGTGGATATTCCAACGGTCGCGGCGTGGCTGGGGCATGCGGACGGGGGAGCACTCCTGATGCGAGTATACGCCCACCATAGACGAGCACACAGCGTGAGCCAGGCAGCGAAAGTTGTATTTTGAAAGGTGGGAACAAGATCTCGTCAAAGAGTTGAGCGGCAACAACGCGTCGAGGTGCTGAGACTTACCCAAAACTCGCCAACCGTTTACTCCCAAACGCGAGCCACAGTGAACGCATGACGGTTGAGCGCGCCTCCACCGCCTGCTCGAGCACGAGCAGCGGTTTGAGACCCTTCGCCTTCAACCACGCGGCCAATCGGGCGTAGTCGATATCGCTGGCGCCGTCGAACGTCTCGGTCCACACGCCACCTTGAGACTGGCGCAAGTGCAGCTCGACGATGCGCGAACCGTAGTTTTCGACGGCGTCGAAGAGCGCGACCTGAGAATCGCCGCAGCCGCGGAAAATCCAGTGCGCGTCGAGGCAGAGTTTCACCTTCCGCGGATCGGTGGCCGTCATCATGTGGTGGAACTCGCGCGCGCCCTGCCGCAGCTCCGAATCGTGGTTGTGGTAGGCGAGCGTGATGCCGAGCGCGCCGAGTTCGGCGCCGAGGAGATCGAGGGACTTCGCCTGGGTGATGAGTTGCGGATCGGTTTTGTCGGTATTCTCGCCCCACCGGATGGGGGCGGGATTGGTCACGATGATTTTCGTGCCGGTCTCGGCGGCGCGGCGCGCGATAGCCAGCACCTCGTCGATGCTCTGCCGTGCCTGATCGGGCTCGTGCAGCACGCTGTTGACGTAAAGCGAGCGCATCTCGAGACCGCGTTGGCGCAGGCGCTCGGCCAGGCCGTCGAACTCGGCGGGCGTTTTGATCGCGGGCTCGTAGCCGGTGATGCCGGTCGAGGCGATCTCGTCCAACGCCGACGGCGTGTGCAGCACGTAGTCGCGCTTCTCGCGCTTCGCGTAGGTGCCCCACGGGTAGGTGTTCGTGGCGATGTGGAGTTTAGCGGTAACGGGCACGGTGGCCGCGCGGGCGGAAAGCGCAGCGGCGGCCGCGCCGGTGGTGAGGAGGAATTGACGTCGGTTCATGGGGAAAGGGTTTTCAGGAAAGCGAGCCCGCGGCCCGCGCCGCCGAGGATTTTCATGCGGGCGACAACTCTGGGCACATAATGTGCAGCGACGTGGGATTGCACGCCGTTGTCCATGGCCGTGCTTTTCCAAGCATTGTGTTTGGGATCGGCCAGAGTATCGCGCTTCGTTTGGTAATAATCCATCGCGGCCCGCGACCGCAGCAGCAACGACTCGCTGGACCAGTTGACCTTGACGACGCCCGCGCGCGACGCGGCCGCGAGGTTCGCTTCGTCGAGGCCCGAGGACCCGTGCAAGGCCAGGCCTACGTCGCGGCCTGTAAGCGCCTTGATCGCGGCGATGTTCTCCCCGATCAGATCGACGCGAAATTCCGGGTATCCGTCGCTGGCGAGCCCGTGCTGGGTGCCGAGGCCGGGTGCCCACATCCAGACAACGCCGGGATGACGAGCCTCGACGGCGCCAATCAATTTCTTCGTGCGCTCGATCGGTGTGTGGCCGGCATCCACCTCTGATTCCATCTCAAAGGTTGCGGGCGCGCCTGCAGCCTTGGCGATGTCCGCGAGCTGGCAAAGCAGCGCGACGTTTTCTTCGTCGGTCAGGGTCGAGGCATCGAGCGAGACGGTGGACGCGCGCAACACTCCCGCTTCGCCGGTCAGCGGCATCCGCACACCGCGGAGCGCGGCAGAGAGAATCGCGACCGTGCGTGGACCCTTTATATGGTCGGTGTGGAACATTACCGGCACATCGCGGTAGCGCTCACTCGCCGCGAGCACGGCCAGTTCCGCCAAGTAGCGGGTGAGGCCGAAGATGGCGTCGCCGCCGCCGTAGGCGTGACCGTCGAGCTGCCAGAGACTCGTCTCGATTATGACGGGCGCGTCGCACTGGCGGGCGGCCTCCAGACAATCGGTGACGGCGGCGTGGCTATCGGCGTTGATCGCGAGGATCGCGTAGCGGTTTGCGAGGGCGTTAGCCAGCAGCGAACGGGATTGGAGCGGATCCAGGAACATGGGGCTTCAGAGCTGAAATTTGATATGTTTGGTCTTCAGATATTCGAAGACGGCGCGACGAGAGAGTTCGACGCCGTATCCGCTGTCTTTCCAACCGGCGTAAGGGCCGTAGTTGGTGTTCACCGCGCCGTGGTTCACGCAGACGGTGCCGCTCTCCAGCCGCTCGCTCACGCGGTGCGCGGTGGCGAGGTCGCGCGTAAACAAATATGATACGAGACCGTAGTCGCTGTCGTTGGCCAGCCGCACAGCTTCGTCGAGGTCGGTGAATATCGCGACCCCGACTACCGGGCCGAATGTCTCTTCGCGCATTACGCGCATATCGGGGGTCGCGTCGGCTAGCACCGTCGGCAAGAAATACCGGCCGCCGGGTCCGGGTGAGACGGAGGGGGCGCCGCCGCCGGTGAGAAGCCGCGCGCCCTTGCTGAGTGCATCGGCAACGTGCGCGCGAGCAGTCTCGACTCCGTCGGCGGTGGCCATGGGTCCGAGATCGGCCGCGGGATTCGCCAAGGGATCACCCAACGTCAGTTTTTCCGCCTCGGCGCGAAGCTTTTCAAGAAACGACTTTGCTACGTCGCGATGGACGAAAATGCGGTTCACTGCGCTACACGACTGGCCGCAATTGCGGAATCCCTTGTAGGCGGCGACCTTCGCGGCGTTTCCAAGATCGGCGTCGACGCAAACGATGGCGGGGCACTGCCCGCCCAGTTCCAGGGAGACTTTTTTCAGCGTCGGCGCGGCGGCGGCGAGTATGCGTTTGCCGGTCGGGCTGGAGCCGGTCATTGCGATTTTGGCCACGCCGGGGTGCCGCACGAGCGCATCGCCGAGGGTCGCTCCGGATCCGGGGAGAACATTGAGGAGGCCGCCTGGAATGCCGCCCGCAACGAGCGCGCGGCAAAAGGCTGCGGGCGAAAGCGGCGTGACGGTGGTGGGTTTGACGATGACTGCGCAGCCGGTGGCGAGGGCGGGGCCGAGTTTCCACGAAAGGAGCGAGACGGGATAATTCCACGGCGTGATGACGGCGCAGACGCCAATTGGCTGGTGGATGACCATCGAGCGGTAGTCGCGGTGCTCGGTGGGATTGATCGTGCCTTCGATGCGGACGGCCTCGGCAGCGTAGTAGTCGATCGTGTCGCACGCGCCAAGAACTTCGCTACATCCTTGGTTAATCGGCTTTCCCTGCTCCAACGCCATCAATCGGCCAATCTCGGGGGCGAGCGTGCGGGCGTGGGCGGTGGCCTTTCGGATACGGCTCTCGCGTTCGTAAGCGGTGAGCGCGGACCACGCGAGAAACGCGGCCTGCGCGGCGGCGACTGCGCGGTCCACATCCGCGGCGGTGGCAGCGGCGACGGAGGCCACGGGCGCGCCGTCGTGCGGCGATCGGACCTCGAAGCGGCGCCCGTCGGCGGACGGCGTCTCCTGTCCGTCGATGAAAAGATCATGCTGAAGCAGAAGGGAACTCATGGGTGAAAAAGTGGAGTTTAGGACTGG
>CAMATV010000037.1 GCA_945861235.1 Opitutus sp. GAS368 | reverse complement strand
ATTTTATGCCAGAAAGTTCTTGCCGAGCTTTCGGTGGGCGGTAGGGTCTCCCTCTTTTCTCCAATTCTCTCTCTGTAATTCCGCTTCACTCGTATGCCAACAATCAACCAATTAGTGCGCAAAGGTCGCCGTAGGGTGCGCATCAAATCGAAGTCGCCCGCGCTAGACGGTAACCCTTTTCGCCGTGGCGTGTGCGTGCAGGTGATGACCCGCACTCCGAAGAAGCCGAACTCCGCTATCCGTAAGGTCGCCAAGGTGCGCCTGACGAATGGCAACGAAGTGATCTCTTACATCCCCGACGAGGGCCACAATCTTCAAGAGCACTCTATTGTACTCGTGCGCGGCGGCCGCGTGAAGGATCTCCCAGGCGTGCGCTACCACATTGTGCGTGGTACTCTCGACGCTACCGGCGTCGAGAAACGTCGGCGTTCCCGTTCCAAATACGGTGTTAAACGTCCGAAGGCTGCCAAGTAAACCGCGTATTTTCTAACACTATTTCGTCATGTCACGCCGTCACAGAGCCGATAAACGTCAAGTCGTCCCAGATGCCCGCTACAAGAGCCCACTCGTGGCGCATCTCGTCAATGTCATCATGAAGAGCGGCAAGAAGAATCTTGCCCAGCGCATCGTCTACGGCGCGTTTGAAAAGGTCTCCGAGAAACTCGAAAAAGGTGATCCGGTTGACTTGTTGCTCGGCGCGTTGGAAAACGCCCGTCCTCGCCTTGAGGTGAAGAGCCGCCGCGTCGGCGGTGCGACCTATCAGGTGCCAATCGAAATATCGTTTGAACGTCAGGAATCTCTCGCACTTCGCTGGATCGTCGCCGCCGCTCACGGTCGCAAGGGCGTGACGATGAAGGACGCGCTCGCAGCCGAGATCGTTGATGCCTACAATAACACTGGTGGCGTCGTGAAGAAAAAGGAAGATACTCATAAGATGGCCCAGGCCAATCGCGCCTTCGCCCATCTCCGCTGGTAAGGTCAGTCAATCAGCCCTCTTCTCATGTCTGTTTCAGCCGCACCTGCCATTCTTGTCGTCACCGACAAGGCCCATGTTTCCTCCGTTAATTCGAAGGACCGTCCGTTTCCCTTGGAATGGACCCGCAACATCGGTATCGCCGCGCACATTGACGCCGGCAAGACGACCACGACCGAGCGCATTCTCTTTTACTCCGGTGCTGTCCACAAAATGGGCGATGTCCATGAGGGCAATACGGTTACCGATTGGATGGAGCAGGAGCGCGAACGTGGCATCACCATCACGGCTGCCGCCATTTCCTGTGCATGGAACGCCTCGTGGGGCCCGTGGCAGGGAATCAAGCAGCGCATTAATATCATCGACACTCCTGGCCACGTGGACTTCACGGCCGAGGTCGAGCGCTCACTCCGCGTCTTGGATGGTGCGGTCGCTGTGTTCTGCGCCGTCGCCGGCGTTCAACCGCAGTCCGAGACGGTCTGGCGGCAGGCAAACAAATACAAAGTTCCGCGCGTCGCTTTCATCAATAAGATGGACCGCACGGGAGCCGATTTTTTCCGTGCCGTCTCCGAGATGCGCGAGAAGCTGAAAGCGAATGCCCACCCGATCTTCTTGCCCATCGGCAAGGAAGAGAATTTCACGGGCCTCATCGATCTCGTCCAAAACGTCGCCTACTCATTCGATGAAAATCCGGATGATTTGCTCGGTTTGAATCCGGTCACGATGCCGATTCCCGACAACTTGGTCGCGCAGGCGAAGGAATACCGCGACAAGCTCATCGAGGCCGTCTGCGATTTCGACGATGTGATCGCCGAAAAATATCTCAACGGTCAGGAAATTTCCGTTCCTGAGCTGTTGCTTGGCGTCCGCAAGGCGACCATCTCCCTCCAGTTTACCGGCGTTATTCCCGGTTCAGCCTACAAGAAAAAAGGTGTTCAGCGCCTGCTTGATTGCGTCGTTAATTTCCTCCCGAGCCCGATCGACGTTCCGCCGATGCAAGGCTTGGACACCGACGGAAAAGCCGTCGAGGCCGTCGTCAACGACAAGGCCAAACTCGCCGGACTCGCCTTCAAGCTTTGGAACGACCCGTTCGTGGGTCGCCTCGTCTTTTTCCGCGTCTACACCGGCACGCTCCCACGGGGAATGCCCCTGTATAATCCGCGCACCCGTCGCACCGAGCGCGTTTCCCGCCTCGTCCTGATGCGTGCGATCGAGCGCGAGGAAATCGACATGGCCTATTCGGGTGACATCTGTGCCGTCGTTGGCGTTAAAGACGTCATCACTGGCGATACGCTGTGTGACGAAGACTTCGACATCCGTCTGGAGCCGCCGTCCTTTCCCGAGCCCGTTATCTCGATGTCGATCGAGCCGAACTCCAAGGCCGACCAGGAAAAGATGGGCACTGCGCTCCAGCGCCTCGTCGCCGAGGATCCCACTCTCCGCGTCAAGACGGACCAAGACACCGGTCAAACGATTCTCGCCGGCATGGGTGAGCTGCATTTGGACATCATCCGCGACCGCATGAAGCGCGAGTTCAAGGTTGAGGCGACTGCTGGAAAGCCACAAATCGCCTACCGCGAAACCGTCAAGACTTCCTCGGACGGCGAAGGGAAATTCATCCGCCAGTCCGGTGGTAAGGGCCAATATGGTCACGTCTGCATTAAGATGGAGCCGGCTGAAAAGGGCAAAGGCGTCGAGGTCATCAACGAGACCGTTGGTGGATCGATCCCCAAAGAATTCATCAAGCCCGCGACGGAAGGTATCCTCGAAGGTGCCAACAACGGCGTCGTGGCTGGATTCCCCGTGGTTGATGTGATCATCCGGATCACCGATGGCTCCTTCCACGAGGTCGATTCGTCTGAGCTCGCCTTTAAAATGGCCGGAATCTTTGCGTTTAAGGACGCGATGAAGCAAGCGACTCCTATTCTCCTCGAGCCGATCATGGCCGTTGAAGTTACCACGCCTGAGGAATACCAAGGCGATCTCATGGGTGACATTAATCGTCGCCGCGGCCAGATCCAAGGCATGGAAAACAAGATGGGTGCCTGTATCATTACCGCGCACGTGCCCCTCGAATTACTGTTCGGCTACGTCACCGACATCCGCTCCCTTTCCAAAGGCCGTGCCAGTGCCGGTATCACACCATCGCATTTCGAGCAGGTTCCAAATTCGCTCTTGGCCAAGATCGTCGAGACCAACGCCAAGGGCCCAGCCCGCACTTAAACATCGTTCTTTTTTCGCTATGAAAGGCCAACGCATCCGCATCAAACTCCAGGGCTTCGACTATCGAGTCATCGACCAGTCCGCCCAGGATATCGTCGAGACCGCCAAGCGCTCCGGCGCACGAGTCTCCGGCCCCATTCCGTTGCCCACCCGCATCGAGAAACTCTCTGTCAACCGCTCCCCTCACGTGGACAAAAAATCCATGGAGCAGTTTGAGACGCGCACGCACAAGCGTCTGATCGACATCATTGAGCCGACCGCCCAAACCGTCGACGAACTCAAGAAACTCAACCTACCGTCCGGCGTGGACATCACTATCAACGTCTGAGAACGCTCTCTTAACTTTCAACGTTAGCAGTTGCCTGTGTGCCCTTCGTGGCACCGCCAGGTTTCATCTAATGTAGGTCGTTAAACGGAAATCTTTCCACCTACCACTTAGCCCATGATCTCATCGCTCCTCGGCAAAAAAATCGGGATGACGCAGGTCTACGACGCTCAAAACGTCCTAGTTCCCGTCTCCGTGGTCGAAGCCGGACCCTGTTCAGTCGTCCAGGTCAAGACCCTCGAAACTGATGGCTATCACGCCGTCCAAATTGGTTTCGCCACCAAGAAACCCAAGAACACCGCGGCCGGTGAACTTGGCCACGCTCAAAAGGCTGGCCTCGAAGTCGCGCCTCGCGTCCTGAGTGAAGTCCGCCTCACGGTGGCTCCGACTCTTAAGGTTGGCGATATCGTAACAGTTGCGACCTTCACTGAAGGTCAACTCGTCGATGTCTCTGGTACCAGCAAGGGCAAAGGTTTCCAGGGCGTCGTCAAACGCTTTCGCGTCGCGGGAGGTCCCGCTACGCACGGCTCGATGTTCCATCGCCGTATCGGTTCGGTCGGTATGCGCCAGACCCCTGGCCGCGTCTGGAAGAACCAAGCGATGCCCGGACACATGGGCACTGATTCCCGCACGGTTCAGAATCTGCGGGTCGTCAAGATCATCGCCGACAAGAATCTCATTCTCGTCAAGGGCGCGATCCCCGGAGCCAACGGCGATGATGTCGTCGTTCGCTCTGCCATCAAGGGCCAGCGCGCGCTGCCCGTGATCGCCGCTCCCGTCGTCGCCGCCAAAGCCGGTGCGAAGCCAGCCGCCAAGCCCGTTGCAAAGCCTGCCGTCAAGAAATAACCCGGAAATCCAGACATGAAACTCACTGTTTATAGTTCCGACGGCACGACCAGCAGCGAAAAAGATTTCGCCGACATCCCCACGTTTGAAGGCGACAAAGGCCTCCAAGCTGTGAAGGAAGTCATCGTTGCCATCAATGCCAACAACCGTCAGGGCACCCATTCCACCAAGACTCGCGGCGAAGTCCGCGGCGGTGGCAAAAAGCCTTGGCGTCAAAAGGGCACCGGTCGCGCTCGCGCCGGTTCCATCCGTTCTCCTCTGTGGGGTGGTGGTGGCGTGGTCTTCGGACCCAAGCCCCGCGACTATTCGAAGAAGATCAATGGTAAGGTCAAAGACCTCGCTTTCAGCCGCGCCCTCTTTGATCGCGTGATCGCTGGTGAGATCGCGGTGATTGAGGCTTTCGTCGCCGCGCCCGCGAAGACGAAGTCAGTCGACGTGATCCTTGGTCGCATCTGCTCAAAGGGTAAGTTGCTGTTGGTCGACGCTCCGTTCGCGGTCGCGACCGCCCGAGCCGCGCGCAATATTGAACGCGTTTCCCTGCAGGATGCTTCGAAGCTCAACACGCTCGATCTCGCTCAATACAAGAAAATCATCGTCAGCACCAAGGCGCTCGAGACCATTCTCGCCCGCGTCAATGGAGGAAAGAACTAATGAACGCCGATAAAGTTCTCAAATTCGTCCGCCTTTCGGAAAAGTCCAACAAACTGAGCTCATTGCTCGGTCAATATACCTTCGAGGTCTTCAAGGATGCGAATAAGCATCAGATTGCCCAAGCGGTTGAGCAAACCTTCAAGGTGACTGTGCGTCGGGTTAACACCATGACGATCCGCGGCAAAAACAAGAAGAGCCGCGTGGGCCGTCCCAGCATTGGTTCTGATTATAAGAAGGCGATCGTCACCCTCAAGGCCGGCGATAAAATCGAGCTCGTCTAACCCGAACTCGTCTCATCCGGAGAATACCCACCATGCCAATTCACTCATTTCGCCCGCTTACGCCTTCCGGCCGCTTTACTTCTCTCAATATGGAGAAGGGGCTTTCGAAGGAGCGCCCGCAACGCGCTCTGACGGAGAACAAACACAAGACCGGCGGCCGCAACGTTTACGGTCGTGTCACCTCCCGTCATCGCGGCGGCGGTCACAAGCAGCTTTATCGGATCATCGACTTCCGTCGCGACGTGCTCGACATGCCTGCCAAGGTGCAGGCCATCGAGTATGATCCGAACCGGTCGGCCAATATCGCGCTGGTTGCCTACACCAACGGTGAGAAGCGCTACATCATCGCCCCCGAAGGTCTCGCCGTCGGCGCCATGATCTTCGCCTCGAACAAGGCGACCACGAACGATTTCAATGTCGGAAATAATTTCCCGCTGCATCTCATTCCGCCGTCGACCCTGCTGCACTGTGTCGAACTCCTGCCCGGACGTGGCGCGCAGATTGCCCGTACCGCTGGTTCGAGTCTCGAGCTGATCGGTGTCGAAGGATTGAAGGCGCAACTCAAGATGCCTTCGGGTGAGTTTCGTTATGTGCATGCCAACTGCCGCGCCACCATCGGTGTCGTCGGTAACGGCGACCATAACAAGCAGTCGCTCGGCAAGGCCGGTCGCGCCCGCTGGCTCGGCAAACGTCCCCATGTCCGCGGTATGGCGATGAATCCGGTCGACCACCCGAACGGTGGCGGTCAGGGCAAATCCAAGGGTGGCGGTGGTCGTCAACAACTCGTCTCGCCATGGGGCCAGCTCGCGAAGGGTTTCCCGACGCGCCGCCGCACCAAACTGTCGAACAACTCGATTATCGTTCACCATAACGGCCGCAAGCCGCGCAACCAGAAGTAACCCGCCCCTTTTCGCACCATGGCACGTTCCATCAAAAAAGGTTTCTTTGTCGACTACCACCTCCTCGAAAAAATCGAGAAGGCGGTCAAAGCCGGCGCCAAGAAGCCCATTCAAACCTGGTCCCGCCGCTCGACGATCACCCCCGACTTCATCGGCCACACGTTCAGCGTTCACAATGGCAAGATGTTCACTGCCGTCTACGTCACGGAAAACATGGTCGGCCACAAACTCGGCGAATTTGCACTCACCCGCAACTTCAAGTCGCACGGTGGTATGACCCGCAAGGAAATCTAAGCCTGACATCGATGTTCCGCCGTTCGCTCCAGCTCAGTTTCATCGCACTTGCAGCGCTCACGCCGTTCTCGGCGCGTGCTGCCGTTGCGCCGGGATTGGCCGAGGTGGTCGCAGTTCATCCGACGCGGATCGCGGATCTTGTCGTCCTCGGCCACGGCTTCGATGCCAGTCTGCGCCAGGGCATGATCTGCCGCATCACGCGGGGAGGCTCCGAGATCGCCGAGATTATCCTCGTCGATCTACGCTCAACCTGCGGTTCGGCCCTCATCGTCAATCTTTCGCCGGGACAATCGATCCGAGTGGGCGACGTCGCCTCCGTTAAAATTCTTAAATCCTAAAACCAATCATCACCAAAAGGGTAGGGCCGACCTCCGGTCTGTCACTATCGCCGAGATCAAAATCGGAATTCTCCACCCGTCACCGTTAACACCATGGAAGTTCAAGCCCTCACTCGCTACGCGCGCATGTCGCCGAAAAAGATGCGCGACATATCCCGCATTATTCAGGGACGGAAAGCCGTCGAAGCCGTCGACTACCTCGCGCTCATCCCGCGCAAGTCGGCGAAGCTCATCGCCAAGACGCTCAAGAGCGCCATCGCGAATGCCGAGAATAACAACAACCTCTCGGCCGACAGCCTCACGATCAAGTTTGCTCTGATTGAGAACGGTCCCGTGCTGAAGCGCTTCAAGGCCGGTGCCCGCGGTACCGCGATGCCCCGTCGCAAGAAGATGTCACACATCCGCATTGTCCTCACGGACGGCTCTTCGAACTAATCTTACACTACCATGGGCCAAAAAACCAATCCCACCGGCTTCCGTCTCGCCATTCGTCGCAACTGGCAGTCTCGCTGGTATGCCTCCAAGAAGGAATTTCCCAAGCTGCTCCTCGAGGATCAGATCATCCGCACCAAGCTGATGGAGAAACTCAAGCAGGCGTCCGTTCCCCGGATCTTTATCGAGCGCGCTTCTAACCGGGTACGTGTCAAGATCTACACTGCCCGTCCCGGTATCGTCATCGGACGCAAGGGGCAGGAAATTGAGAAAATCAAAGAGGAACTCTCCAAGCTTACGGGTAAGGAAATCCTCTTGGACATTCAGGAAGTAAAGAAGCCCGAGATCGAGGCCGCGTTGGTCGCCGAGAACGTAGCGCTGCAACTTGAGCGCCGTATCGCATTCCGCCGTGCAATGAAGAAAGCCGTCGAAATGGCCATGGCACTCGGCGCCGAGGGTATTCGTATCCAATGTTCGGGCCGCCTTGGCGGTACGGACATCGCCCGCCGCGAATGGCAGCGCAAAGGCCGTGTGCCCTTGCACACCCTCCGCGAAAATATCGACTACGGCTTTGCCGAAGCGCTCACCGTTTACGGCAAGATCGGCGTCAAATGCTGGATCTGCAAAAAAGAAGCCGACAACAACTGATCCGGTTCACGGATAAAATCTTTTAAAGGAGAATTCTCCCATGGCTCTAGCTCCCGCCCGCACCAAATACCGCAAGTCGATGAAAGGCTCCCGCGCTGGCAATGCCAAGCGCGGCAACACACTCGCCTTCGGCGAGTTTGGCCTCCAATCGCTCACTCGCGGACCCATGACCGGTCAGCAAATCGAAGCTGCGCGTGTCACCATTTCCCGCCATCTGAAGCGCAAAGGAAAGCTTTGGATCCGCGTATTCCCGCACAAGCCGATCACCAAGAAAGCGGCCGAAACCCGCATGGGCCAAGGCAAAGGCGCCGTCGAATATTACGTCGCGGTGATCAAGCCCGGCGCCGTCCTCTTCGAGCTCGCTGGCGTTCCTACCACGGTGGCCAAAGAGGCCTTCCGACTCGCCGATGCCAAGCTGCCCTTCCACTGCCGCTTCATCCAGCGCGACAGCAACGTGGCCTAATCTTTAACAACGCCCGTCATGACTTCCAAAGAAATCCGCGATCTCTCTTCCGACGAGATCACCGCTAAAGTTCGCTCCACCCGTGAGGAACTCCTCCAGCTCCGTCTCCGCAAGCAGACGGGCCAGGTCGAAAAGACCGATCAATTGCGCACACTTCGCAAGGGCATCGCCCGCCTCCTCACCATCCAAAACGAGAAGAAACGCCCAGCGACCGTCGCCTAAGCGCATTCGTTAAAACCAACTCACCGCCATGTCCACCGCCACTGAAGGCCAGCGCACCAATCGTCGCAAACAAATCGGTCTCGTCTCGAGCCGCTCGGGAGACAAGTCCGTCAAGGTGACCGTCGCCTACAAGACGCCGCACCCACTCTACCATAAGGTCATCAACCGCCAAACCGTGCTCCATGTTCACGACGAAAAGAACGAGACCAAGGTTGGCGATAAAGTTGAGGTGATGGAAACCCGTCCCCTCAGCCGCCTCAAACGTTGGCGTGTCGTCTCCGTCCTGTTGAAGGCCGTCACCACTGACGCAGTCGCAATTTCCGAAAAGGATGTTGCCGCACTCGTTCCCACCAAAATCACGAAAGCCTGAGCGCTTTAATTTCCATTAAACTTTCCCTTCCGGGAGACCTGCCATGATCCAACTGCGCTCCATTCTCGAAGTCGCCGATAACACCGGTGCTCGCAAGGCCGCGATGATTAGTAAAAAAGGCCAGATTACCGCCACCGCCGGTGTGGGCGATATCATCACCGTCCACATTAAACAAAGTGCCACCGAGGCCACTGTGAAAAAGGGCGAGGTCGTCAAGGCGGTCGTCGTTCGCACCCGCGCACCGGTTCGCCGCGCGGACGGCAGCTACCTGCGTTTTGATAGCAATGCGATTGTTATCATCGACGCGGCGAATAATCCCAAGGGCACCCGCATCTTCGGGCCCGTCGCTCGCGAATTGCGTGCGAAAAATTTCATGAAGATCATCTCGCTCGCTCCGGAGGTTCTCTAACATGGCCACGAAATTTCACGTCAAACGCAACGACATGGTCGTTGTCATTGCAGGATCCAACAAGGGTAAATCTGGCAAGCTCCTCGAGATCCTTGCTGCCAAATCCCGCGCCCGAGTTGAGGGCGTTGCGATGATCAAGCGGCACCTCAAGAAGTCGGAGAAGCATCCCCAGGGTACCATCTCCGAACTCGAGGGCTCCGTTCATATTTCCAATCTCATGCTCCAATCGGTCTTCGACGCGAGCAAACGCAAGAAGCCCACCGCTTAAGCTCCCACGAATGCACGCTTGCCATTCCGGCGGCGCGTATGAGTTACTCGGCGCTTTTCCACATCAATCACCATCCTCAATTGCCTCCGGGTCGGTAATCCGGTCGCCACGAAAATGAGCTACGTTCCCGTCCTTAAAAAAATCTACACCGAGCAGGTCGCCCCTGAGCTGGTGAAACTCCATGGCTACAAAAACAAGCACCAGGTGCCGAAGTTGGTAAAGATCAACTTGAACACCGGTATTGATGCCGACGCCGACAAGAATCAAATCGCCGATATCGCCCGCGATATGGGCGCTCTTGCCGGACAAAAGCCGTTGCTCAACAAGACGAAACGCGCGATCGCCAATTTCAAGTTGAAGCCCAATCAAACCACCGGGTGCAGCGTCACGCTTCGCGGACCGGCCATGTGGGAGTTCCTCTACCGTCTCCTGTCCGTCGCCCTTCCCAGTATCCGGGACTTCCGCGGCGTCCCGTCCAAGCTTGATGGTCACGGCAATTACAGTCTCGGCGTCACGGACTTCTCGATTTTCCCGGAGATCACCTTGGAAAATGTTAAGAAATCCATGGGTCTCGATGTCACCATCGTCACCACGGCTCAGACCGATGACGAGGGTCGCGATCTGCTGCGCCTTCTTGGTATGCCTTTCCGGCGCATCGAGCCCCAATCTGTCCAACAAAAGCCCAACGCCGCCTAAGCCCATCTTTCGCCGACCATGCCCAAGACATCCGCCATTCAGCGTAACGAAAAACGTAAGCGTCTCACCGCGAAGCACGCCGCTGAGCGCGCCGAGCTTAAAGCCATCCTCAAGAATCCCGCCACGGCCGACGAGGCGTTCTACGCGGCGCAGAAAAAGCTCCAGCAGCTTCCTCGCAACTCTTCGCCGACGCGCATCCGTAACCGGTGCTCCATGAGTGGCCGTCCGCGCGCCTTCATCGGCAAGTTCGGGGTCTCCCGTATCCAATTCCGTGAACTCGCCCTTTCGGGTAAGATTCCCGGAGTGACCAAATCTTCTTGGTAATTTTCCCGGTCGCGGGGGTTTGTGCGCTTCGGCGCATCGGATATGACCCACGGCCACCTTTAAACAACATCCACCATGACCGACCCGATTAGTGATCTCCTCACGCGCCTCCGGAACGCCAGCAAGGCGCGCCTCGACGAGTGCGTTATTCCGCACTCCACCGTCAAACAGGCCATTGTCGCCATTCTGAAAATCGAGGGCTACATCACTGAGCACTCCAATTCCATCAGCACGGCGGGCCACAAGACCCTCGTCGTGAAGATGAAGTATGTCGACGGCGCTCCGGCGATTACCGGCATTACCCGCGTGTCCTCACCTGGCCGCCGTCTCTACTTCGGTTACACCGAAATCCCGCGCGTCCTCAACGGCCTCGGCATTGGTATCCTCTCGACCTCCAAAGGTCTGATGAAAGATTCCGACTGCCGACGCAATAAGGCCGGTGGCGAACTGATCTGCAACGTTTGGTAAAACCGCCACTCACCATGAGCCGCATCGGCAAACAACCCATTCCTATCCCTGAAAAGGTCAAAGTTACCCTCACCGGTGACGTTGTCCATGTTGAGGGTCCCAAAGGTAAAATCTCCAAACTTTTCGCGCCCGTCGTCAAGGTCACCGTCGCTGACAAAGTTGTCACGGTTAGCCCGACCGACGACGACAGCCGCTTCGCAAAAGCGATGTACGGCACGGTCCGCTCCGTGATTGCGGGCATGGTCAAGGGAGCTTCGGAAGGCTACGTCAAGGACCTCGAAATCCAAGGCGTCGGCTTCAAAGCTAACCTCAAAGGCACCACCCTCGATCTCGCTCTCGGCTATTCCCATCCGATTCTGATGGAAATCCCGGCCGGCATTAAACTCACCGTCACTGATCAGACGAAAATCAAGGTCGAAGGCGCGGACAAACAACTCGTCGGCGCCATCACTGCGGAAATTCGCAGCTATTATCCACCCGAGCCCTACAAGGGCAAGGGTGTCCGTATCGTTGGCGAACGCGTTCGCCGCAAAGAAGGCAAGACCGTCGCCTAATCGTAATCTCCCATTTCAGGGTCCAACCCATGAGCACTTCCAAAGCTATCCTTCTCCAGAAACGTCGTTGGAGAATCCGCAAAAAAGTTACCGGCACCGCTATCCGCCCGCGCCTCGCGGTTCGCTTCACCGCGAAACACGTCTATGCCCAAGCCATCGACGACGATACAAGCACCACGCTGGTTTTCCTCGGCAGCCTCGATGCCGAACTGCGCAAGCAGAAATTGAAGGCCAACGTCGCCGGCGCAAAAGTGCTCGGCGCGGCGTTTGCCCTTAAGGCCAAGGCCGTCGGTATCGCCGCGGTCGTCTTCGATCGCAGTGGCGCTCCCTATCAGGGTAAAGTGAAAGTCTTCGCTGACGCCGCTCGCGAAGGTGGTCTCCAATTCTAATATCGCATGAGCACTGAACCAACTTCCGCGCCCCAAAGCGCCACGCCAGCACCCGTTTCCCCACCAGCGGCTGCCGCTGCTGCACCCGCGCGCGAACAGCGCGCTCCTCGCGGCCAAGGCGGCGGCGGCGGTTTCCGCGGCCAAGGTGGCCCCGGCGGTAATCGCGGGCCAGGCGGCAATCGCGGCCCTCGTCGTGACAATCGCGACAAGCCCCAAGAGGGCGACGGTCCGACCATGATCGAGAAGGTCGTTTTCATCAACCGCTGTGCCAAGGTAGTCAAAGGCGGTCGGCGCTTTTCCTTCTCCGCTCTCGCTGTCGTCGGTGATGGTAAGGGCAAGGTCGGTATCGGTTACGGCAAGGCCAACGAAGTTCCCGATGCCATCAAGAAAGGCACCGCCAACGCCCACAAGCATCTCGTCAGTGTTAAGCTCAAGGGCGACACGATCCCGCACGATGTCTTGGGTCGATACGATGGCGGCCGCGTGATGCTCAAACCCGCTTCGCCCGGCACCGGTCTCATCGCCGGCGGTGGCGTTCGCGCCGTCCTCGAGGCTGCTGGTGTTAAGAATATTTTGACGAAGTCGATGGGTTCCTCGAACCACATCGCTGTCGTGCACGCCACGCTCAACGGTTTGCTGCAACTGCGTCTGGCGGCGGACATCACCAAGGTCCGCGCGACAAGCTGATTTTAACTCAACCCATCCGAGTTCCACTCTGCGTTATCGCGGGGTGGGGCGACCCCCTACAGGAATCACTATGAAACTCCACGAACTTAAGAACGTTAAAGGTGCAATTCACCGCAAGAAGCGCGTCGGTTGCGGCGAAGGCGGCGGCCACGGCAAGACGTCCGGTCGCGGCGGCAAAGGCCAATCGGCCCGCTCCGGTAGCTCCATTCGTCCCGGCTTCGAAGGCGGCCAAATGCCCCTTTACCGCAAGCTCCCGCACCGCGGATTCAATCAATTCAATTTCCGCACCGAAATCGCCATCCTCAATGTCGGCGATCTCTCCGGCTTGGATGCCTCCGTCACGGAAGTATCGGCACTCACGCTTGCTGCCGCCGGCCTCATCCGTTCCGGCGAGAAGGCTGTGAAAATTCTGGGCGATGGCGAACTGACCCGCGCCATTAAGGTTACCGCCGCGAAGTTTTCCGAGTCGGCCAAAGCCAAGATTGAAAAAGCCGGTGGACAAGCCATCGTCGGCTAACGTGAAGCGCGTTGATCAAGATCGGCGCGCTTCGTTTTTCTTCACACGTCTCACAACCATCCGCCTCACGCTGTGTTTTCCGCTTTCACGAACTCCCTGAAAATCCCCGAGCTCCGCTCGCGCATTTTCTACACGCTGTCGCTGCTGTTCGTGGCCCGTGTGGCCGCGCACATTCCGCTGCCTGGCATTGATCCCCAGCCACTGCAAAAGTTCTTCGGCGACCAATCCGCCGGTGGGGCGAGTGCGCTCGTCGGTCTCTACAACATGTTCACCGGTGGTGCCCTGATTAAGGGTGCCATCGCGGCGCTGGGCATCATGCCTTATATCAGCGCTTCGATTATCTTTCAGTTGATGACTGCGGTTGTGCCCGCGCTCAGCCGCTTGCAACAGGAGGGCGATGTCGGCCGCCAGAAGCTCACGCAATATACGCGCTACGCCACGGTCCTGATCTGTTTGATTCAGGGCACGCTACTTCTGCTCGCACTCAACAATCCAGCCCAGCTTTTCGCAGGCTATGATGTGGCGACCTACGGCCCGATCGTCTTGGGTAGCAAATGGTCCTTTGTCGTCACTTCCGTGATCTTCATGACCGCGGGAACGATGTTGTTGATGTGGCTGGGTGAGCAGATCACGCAGCGCGGTATCGGCAACGGCGTCTCGCTCTTGATCACCGTCGGTATCTTGGCCGACATCCCGGGTGCGGCGGTCGCGACCTACAATCTCTTCTTCAAGCCGGTTGGCACCGGCACGAGCCTGGGCGTTCCTCAGGCCGTGATTATGGTCGGGCTCTTCATCCTCGTCACCATGGGTATTATCGCCGTTGTGCAGGGTCAGCGCAAAATTCCCGTCCAATA
>CAMATV010000036.1 GCA_945861235.1 Opitutus sp. GAS368 | reverse complement strand
CGGGTGCTGCAGCCCGCCGAGCTCCTCGATATCTATCCGACTTTGGTCGACCTCGCTCACCTTCCGGCCCGCACGGACCTCGAAGGCCTTAGCCTGGCACCGCAGCTCAAGAATGCGGCCACGCCCCGTCTGCGCCCCGCAATCACGAGTCACAACCAAGGCAACCACGGTATCCGCAGCGAGCGCTGGCGCTACATCCGCTACGCCGATGACACCGAGGAGCTCTACGATATGCGGAACGATCCCAACGAGTGGACCAACCTCGCTGCAAAACCCGAGCACGCTGCCGTGATCGCGGAGCACAAAAAGTGGCTCCCCAAAATTGACCGCCCGCCCGCACCCAACAGCGCCAGCCGCGTGCTCACCTACGACCGCAAAACCGACGAAGCCATTTGGGAAAACAAGACCGTCCGCCGCACCGATCCGATCCCGCAATAATCCCGCCGCACCTTAGCGCGGCGACGCGTCGGCGACTACAGCGTCCGTGGCCTTCGACCCCGCGACTGGCTGACGCATCGCGCTCGGACTAATTTTTCTCGGCGCGGGCTGCATCCGGAAATCCCCTCGGCGGCGCGCGGACCGCGCTGGTGGTTTGGTGTCCGCCGCGCGGACCCGTTGTGGTTTTGGATTCTGCTACCAACGTCTCGTGAGAGGCGGACGATAGTCGAAACACCCCACGCTCACGCTCGCAGCCAGGAGCAGTCAAAAACGCAAATGACGTTGGTAACAAGCCGTGACTGCAGCGATCCAGCCTCGTGCTACCAGGCGGTCGTCGGAGCGTAAAATATCTGGGCTGCCGTCTGAGCTCCGGGTCCACCACGGTTTTCGCGCAACGCAAAAATCTGATTTTGGTGTGCGCAGAGTGGTGGCAGCGAGCAGCGTCGAGGGCAGGGGCGACGCGGAGAAGATGGTGCGGATGGTGGCGGATGATCGCCAGAATGCCGGCGGGGTGATCGCGGAGTTGCGCCGCCGGAGCGTCGTGGTGATCGCGGTGCGACGGCTCGCGGTGGGGATTTTCTCGTGGAAGACAACTGCGCGGTCGCACGCAAGGCCCTGCGGGATTTCGCGGCTGCGGTGATCGCTGGGCGCTTGTTCAAACAGACCGCAGCGCTGGCAGCGGGCGCGCGGCGTGGCGTGGTCGTGATCGAGGGTACGACCAGCACGGTCGGACAGCTGGGCGTGTCGCGGGAAGCGTTGCAGGGGGCGCTGATCACCGTGGGGGTGTTTTACGGGCTGGCCGTGTTGCGGGCGGCCGACGGCGCGGTTGCTCGTTGACCTTGGAAGGCAGGCCCAGCTGGTACGCCAACGGCGCGTTGCGGCGGCCCGGCTACCGCCCGAAAGGAAAGCGCGCTCGCCAGCTTTTCGTTTTGCAAGGATTGCCGGGCGTCGGGCCCGAGCGCGCGGGGCGGCTGCTGGAACACTTTGGATCCGTGGAAGGCGTGGCGATGGCATTGGCCGCAGAACTGGCCGTAATCGACGGAATCGGCGGGTCGACGGCCGGGAAAATCCGCGGGGCCGTCGAAGAAGCGCCGGATGGCTTGGAAACCTAGGTTTTCGCGCCGCGCGAAAACCTTCGATGCCGGGAAGGATGGCCGGGCGACAAGCCCGATTTTGATGGGGTGACCAACGGGTCAGCCCCGAACCTTGGTGGTCAAATGCGTGCTTTCATTGAGACGATTACACGCATTCGGGCCAACCCCGTTGGCCTGCCCCCGGGTTTTCAAAAATCGAGATTCGGTCGCGGTCAGAAAAGGCAGGGTGAATTTTCGGAAAAATCAACCCTGGCCGATATGGAAGATCTCCTGGAGTTTCGCGATACTCAGGAAAGTCATGAGCAGGGGATCGACCCGTTCACGGCCAGCCGCGTCCATCGCAGGAAGCAAATCGAGGAGCTTCTCGATTTCTCGGGCGTCATAGAACGGGACGTTTTTCAAGGCGCGGCCCCGCAGCGTTTCTTGCATGAACTGAAAGAAGGGGCTTGCCGATGAACGCGTGGCCGGCGGGGCCATAAACGGATGTTTTTGGCGACGATAGACTGGGTCGGTGACCACATCCCTCACGGCTTCCCGCAGGACGTGCTTTTCGGAACTGCCCCTGATTTTCAGGGCGACCGGAATTTTCGTGACCAGCTCAACGAGTTCGTGATCGAGAAAAGGTAATCTTCCCTCGACCGAGTGCGCCATTTCCATCCGGTCGCCCAGCTGGCTGAGCAGGTAGTTGGGTAGCGTCGTGCGTGACCAGAGGTAGAGCGATTGATCGACGGGGTGGCGGTCCGCCAGCTGCCCCGCGATGTCGAAGCGGGCGATGAAATCGGCGTAGGCATTCCTCGCGTGAAAATGGGCGCGGAATCCGGGACTGAAGAATTTTTTGCTCTCTCGGATATATTGGGCCGGTGCTTCCAGAAAGGTCGGCACAAACCCCAGTGCCTCGCGAAGGGGTGCGAGTTCCGCGGGAGCGGTCTCGCTCAGCAACGTTCCGTGGGAGATCGAATTGTTCCGATACAACGCGTCGAGTTGCCGTTGGAGTTCGGCGGGGTCGTGCGTGTACAGGTGGCGGAACATGTCTTTGCGGAAATGGGCATACCCTCCGAAGATTTCATCGGCGCCCTCCCCGGTAAGGACGACTTTGAGCCCCGCCTCCCGCACGTGGCGGCTCAGGATATACTTGGAGACGACGGACGGGTTGTAGATCAGGGTTTCCCCGCTATACAGGGCGCCGTTGAAATGATCGGAAAAATCGGCTGATTTGACGGGGACCAGATTGAACTGCGCGCCGGCGTGTTGGGCCATCGCTTCCGCGATTTTGCTTTCGTCATAGGCGGGATCGTCGAAGGCGAGCGTGAACGCACGGATCGGCCGCGGGCTGTAGAGCGAGGCGATGCCCAGGATCGCGCACGAATCCAGGCCGCCGCTCAGGTAACAGCCGACCGGCACGTCGGCGCGCAGCCGGAGCCTCACCGCTTCGTGGAGCTTTTCCCGCACTCGCGCGATCGGCTCCGGCTCGCCAGCGGGGTTCGTCGCCGCCTCGATCTGCGTAGGAAAATTAAAATCCCAATAGGGCAGCACCTTAAACTCGTTCGCCGTCGCCACGACGTAGTGGGCCGGCGGCACCTGAAAGATGTTTCGGAACAATGTTCGATCCGGAGGATGCGCCCAGATCGAATGCACCTGATGCACGGTCTCCCAGTCCCATTCGGGCGGAGCGCCGGCGGCGAGCAACGCCTTGATTTCGGAGGCAAAATGGAGCCGGCCACCGATGCGCGTGTAATAGAGCGGTTTGATTCCGAACCGATCCCGCGCGGCGAAGAGCTGGCGTCTCCCGCTGTCCCAGAGGACGAACGCGAATTCTCCCCGGAGGTGGTTCAACGACTGGACGCCGTGCTTTTGATACAGCGGAAGTAAAATTTCGCTGTCGGACTCCGTGTGAAAACGAAACCCTTCCGTCTTGAGTGCGGTGCGGATATTTTCGAAATCGTAGAACTCCCCGTTGACGACCACGTGGAGGTTTCCGTCCTCGCTCGCCATCGGTTGGGATCCGGATTCCGTGAGATCCAAAACCGCCAGCCGGCAATGCCCCAGTCCCATTTCGTAGTCGGGCGAAATCCATTGTTGCTCTCGGTCGGGTCCCCGATGCCGGAGGGCGGATGTGGCGCGACGGAGGGTGGCGGGCTCTAAACGGTGTCGAGGAGAAAAAAGGGCTACGATTCCGCACATACGTGGTCCCGGTGCGCACGCACCCCCGAAGGGCGCGTGCTTGTCAGCGGATCGTTTCACGCTGTCAAAATAAAAGGGGGCTGTGCGCAAAAGTGATTCGGTCTGAGCGGTCGCGCGGTGCGGTCGTGCTAAGGACGAATCGCGATCCCAAGCGGGTCGCGGGTGTTTGCAGGGTGGTCCCATTTTGGCCTGGTGCCTCGGTGGATGACGAGGGCGGGCGACCGGCTGGAGGTGAACGTTTCTCCTATGATCGGTACCGTGATCAGTAACGTTCCGCATTGACGGAATAGGCTGCGGTCGACTTTTCTTTACTCACCCTAGATAGTCCGTTGCCCGTAACTTCGTCCATGAGTGTGCATCCCTCGCGGGGCATGCTTGTTTCGGTCGCCGAAGGATGGGTATTAGCTGAGTTTGCCGGCCTGCGCGGCGCTGCGCGGATCGTCTCGGGCGATGAGTGTGAGCAAAATCCCCCCCCCGAAAAATTCCGATGAGTTCCATCCGCGTAATCATTTCTTGTTGTCACACCGGACCGAATCCCGCGCCGGGCCTTGGTCTGGCCCGCTCATTGAAGGCGGGGTATCCGGATTCCTTTCTAGTCGGCAAGGATCACTCGACCCAGGCGAGCGGTCTGCACACCGAGTTCTTCGACGAAGTCTGGGTGGCCCGGCCGTGGGGTGAACTGCACCTCGTCGATCACCGCGCGCAAATCATCGCACGGCTGGAGGAGCTGGACGGCTACTACCTTCCCGGCTCGGATCTTGAGGCGCGTTGGCTGGCGGAAGAAAGCCATCCCCGCATTTTGATTCCGGGCATCGACATCTTTCGGCGCACCGCCAAACCCTTCGAAAAAGTCGCGGAAATTCTGCCCGTGCGCGTCCCTGCATTCATCGGCTTGGACGCCGGTGACCGGGAAGTTTATAACTTTGCGGTCGACCATGGCTGGAAGGTCTGGGCCAAGGGGCCGGTGATGGACGCCTACCGCGTGTTTAACTGGACGGGCATCCAACAGGCGCGCCATTCCCTCGCGGCCTGTTGGGGGCAGCAGTCGTTCTTTTTGCAAAAACATATCACCGGCACGGAGGTCATGCTGGCCTTTGCCGCCTATCAGGGGCACCTGCTGGGCACGGCCGTGGTCGACAAACGGCTCGTCACCTCGGAGGGCAAGTGCTGGTCGGGTGAGATTACCACCGCTTCGCCGGAGCTGCTGAACGCTGTGGCCCTCCTCGTGCGCGAGCTGCACTGGACTGGGGGAGGGGAGTTGGAGTTGGTCAAAGATGAGGCGGGGATTCTCTGGCTGATCGATTGGAATTACCGTTTTCCCGCGTGGATTCATGGTGCGACGATCGGCGGGATCAACCTGCCGGCGCTGCTCATCGCGGCGGCCTCGGGCGTTCAGCCGGTGCCCCCACGGTGCGCCAGCCGGCAGTTTACACGGGTGGTCCTCGAAATCCCTGTGCTCAGCTCGATCCCGCTGCCGGCGCCGCCGCCCGCGGCCCGCAGCACGAATGTGCCGTCGAAGCTCTCCGCTTCGAATCCCTCGGGGCTGCCGGCACTGATGCAACGGCTGTTCGGTCCGGAAGGCCGGGAGGCCACGTCGCAGCATTCGGACCGGCCGGCGCGGGTGGCGCGGGTGGACAGCGCGTTCGCCCAGGCGATCCGGGAGCACGTCGGGCCGTCGCTCCAGACGCCGGCGCGGGTGTTTTTGCCGAAGATTGCGGAGGTCGGTTTTCGTCAGGCGCAGGCCGCCGCCGCGATGGATCTCCCGGTCCGACTCACGCCGACCTACAGCGTGAAAACCAATCCGGATCGCCGGCTCCTGGTCATGGCGCGGGCCCATGGACTCCGGGCCGAAGTGATCAGCACCGGCGAGGCGCGTTGGGCGCGGGAGCTCGGTTTCTCCTTGGGGGAAACGATCTACAACGGACCCGTCCCGTTAAACCCGGCGGAACTCGACGGCGAGGAGCTTTCTGCGGTGTTCGCCGATAGCCTCGAATCGTTCCACGGGCTGTGCGACCGCGGGCCGGGCGTCGCGAAGACCGTGGGCATGCGCCTGAACGCGTTCGACACCGGTTCACGCTTCGGCCTCCGGCTGGGCAGTGCGTATCGTTTCGGCATCGTCGCCAACGCGATTCGCGACCGCCTGCCTCGGGGCGTCCGGTTCGGGGTTCACTCCCATTTGCAAAGCAGTGTAACGGGCGTCGCCGAGTGGCTCGCGCAAGCCCGCGCCTTTGTGGAGATGGCGAGTTCGCTGGAATTCGCCTCTGGGCGTCCCATCCAGATGCTCGATCTGGGTGGTGGCTGGACCAGCGAAAGTTTTGGGCCATTTCTCCGCGATCACCTGCCCGGGCTTGTCGCCCACGTTCACCGCCGTTTGCCGCACGTGGAGGACGTCGTCATCGAACCGGGCAAGGCCGTCTGCGAACAATCGCACGTGCTCGTGTCGCGCATCCTCGAAATCCGGCGCACGGATTGGATCCGAGAGGTTGTGGCCGATGCCTGCCTCGCGGAAATGCCGCTGGCCGGCTATTTTCCCCGCGAGGTCTATCTGCTGACGGCGGGAGGAAATTTGCACCGGCTCGTCGACGGGTTCGACCGCATTCTCGGCCGGGTCTGCATGGAGCATGACATCCTCGCGGGCGGACTGAACATTCCGCCCGACGCCGAAGTGGGTGATTGGTTGGTGTTCTCTCATGCCGGTGCCTACGAGGCCAGCATGCGCTACACCTTTGGCGTGGGAGGCTTTCATGAATAACGGACTGGTGATGAAGTGTGTGGGTAATAACGGTCACGGTGGCGCAAGTCCGCGGGCCGCGATCGAGCAGGCGATCGTGAAGCTCGACGGCCTGCGACCAACCGTGATCGAGTCTCATCCGGGGCGATGCTGTCTGTTGGCGCGGGAGTGGTTCTGCGCGCAGTCGCGGGCGCATCATGAGGTGTCCGGACTGCCCGCGCCGTGGCTGCGGGAGCGCTGGATGTGGGGCCCGCAGCACCACCCGGACTACTGGTGCGAGGTCGTGGAACGGACGACGATCGACTGCAGTGCGCTGGCGGCCCTGACCTGCGAAAGTCTCCGCGCCATCGGGGAGCCGGTGGCCACGGTGCAGATGATCGAGCATTTCGACCCGTCCACGGTGCAGAACTGGGCACACTATTGGCGGGAACATGGTGGCGCCTACTGGCTGTCGGGCAGCACGTCCTACCACGTGGCGGTCGCGGTGCGCGCGCTTGGTTCCCCGGGCATTCGCATCTGGAATCCCACGGTGGAGTGCTTCTCCGAGCAGCGCCCATTGGCCGGATACGGCTCGATCGCAGCGGTGCGGATGCTGGTTGACGCCGACTCCGGGCTCGCGCCCGGCGGTGCCTTCGCATGGCGCGGCCTACACCTGCGGGCCAACGATTGGAACATCGTCTCTTTGTAACCTGCCCGCCACCCGCCACGCCGTTTAATTTATGGACCATCCCACCGCTCCCATAGCTCCCATCGCCGGCACGTTTGGTCTCCTGAAGTGGTTTTTCGTCCTGCTGAAGCCCTATCGCGGCCGATGCGCCGTCATACTGTTCTGCATTTTCCTGCAGGTGGCGCTCTATGTCATCTACCCGCTCGCCTTCCAGGTCATCTTTGACCGGGTGCTTCCGTTCAAAAACTCGGCCCTGTTGATTAAGGTTATGCTGCAGCTCGCCGCGCTCTTTGCGGTCTGCGCGGCGGGCGCCATGGTGTCGGTGCGGCTCGTGGCGTATGTCGGCAGCCATGTGTTGCGCGATTTGCGGCTGGCCATGTTCGAACATCTCAACCGGCTTTCCTCTAGTTTTTTCGCCCGGGTCGAGTCCAGCGATTTGCTGGCGCGGTTTTCGTTCGAACTTGCGGCTGTGGAGCTGGCGCTGGTCCGCGCGCTGCCCGCCCTGATCGAGTGTTCGCTGGTGGTGCTCGGATGTCTGGTGACCATCGCGCTGATCGACTGGCGCATCGCGGCTGTGACGCTGGTGCTGCTGCCGCTGAGCTTCATCAGCAGCAAGCTGCTCGGGCGGAAAGTCAACGCGCTCGCCTATGATCGCTCGGGCTTCGAAGCGCGCATGCTCGGCGTGTTGAGCGAGAGCCTCAGCTCGCGGCCCATCATCCGCGCGCTGGGGTTGGAGCCGCAAACCAAGGCCAACTTCGATCTCCCCAACAACAGTTTGGCCGGCACCTCGGCGCAGCTCGGGTTTTTCGGTTCGCTGATTCCGGTGGCCTCGCTCTACGGCGTAAACGTGTTGGTGGTGGCGATCGTGGGCACGGGCGCGGCCTTCGTGATCAACGGGGGCTTGTCCATCGGCGCGTTTTTTGGGTGCTTTTCTCTCCTGATGAGCGTCGCGGCGGGCACGAGCACCGCGGCGATCTGGTATGCCGCTTTCGTCGGAGCGATCGGCAAAGTCACCCGCATCGAGGAGCTGATGCGGGAAAAAATTGCGGTGAGCGACGCGCCGGACGCCATCACCCTAGCGTCCTTAAAGCGTGAAATCTCCTTCGACAATGTCGTTTTCGGCTACTCGGAGGATCGGCAGATTCTGAATGGGGTAACCTGCTCGATCAAAGCCGGTACCTCCGTCGCCATCGTAGGTAGCAGCGGTTCCGGGAAGAGCACGATGCTCAATCTGATCGCGCGTTTTTTTGATCCGAAGACCGGCGCGGTATTGTTCGACGGCACCGATATTCGCGCCGCGACCCAAGCCTCGCTCCGTCCTCAGATGGGCGTGGTGCTGCAAGAGGCCTACCTCTTCAACACCTCTATCGCGGAGAACATTCGCCTCGGCAAACTCGATGCCACCGACGAGGAGATCGCAGCGGCGGCGAGGACGGCCGAGATTCACGACTTCATTTCCGAGTTGCCCTACGGCTACCAAACTCTCGCGGGCGAACACGGTGGATTTTTCTCCGGCGGTCAGCGGCAGCGCATCGCGATCGCGCGCGCGATCGTGCGCGGCGCTCCGGTCTTGGTGCTGGATGAGCCGACCTCGGCGCTCGATCCCGCCACCGAGGTTTCCATCAACGAGTCCATCGAACGCCTCGCGGCGGGCCGCACCGTCGTGATGGTCACGCACCGCCTCGCGGCCATTCAGCGGTTCAACCAAATCCTCGTCATGCACCAGGGCCGGGTCGTCGAGACCGGCTCCCACGCCGAACTGCTGGCCAAGGGCTGCGTGTATCGCGGGTTGTGGGACAAACAGAGCGGGTTTACGATCGATAGCGCCGGATTCGCCAGCGTCACTCCGGAGCGGCTCCAGGCGATCCCGATTTTCGCCACGCTGGATCTCAACGCGCTCGCGACGGTCGCCGAACGCTTCAACACCGAGACCTTCGAAGCAGGCTTTCTGGCCATGCGCGAAGGCGATCCGGGCGAGAAATTTTATATCGTGGTCCGCGGCAATCTCGAGGTGCTCAAGCACGGGGCGGACGGTCGGGAAAAACCGGTCGCCGTGCTGCAGGACGGCGATCACTTCGGCGAGATCGCGCTGCTGAATTCCGTGCCGCGCACGGCCAGCATCCGTGCGTTGACGCGGGCGCATTGCCTGAGCCTGAGTCGGGAACATTTCAGCCGACTCGTCGCGTCGCAGCCTTCCCTGCGCGTGGCCTTGGAAAATGCCATGGCCGAACGCGACCGCCGCGTAGCGGAGCCAACCGCCGGACCGCGAGGCGGCATGTGAAAAGCAACCTCCAGCTGATGCTGTTGGTAATGCTGGCGGTCTGCGCGACCCCGTCCCGGGCCCGAGATCTGCCGCCCGCCGCGGCGGCGTCCGCACCCGCGATGGCCGCGCCGGCCGGGCCCACGGCAGCAGCGCTGCCCCCGACCGTTTTCAAGGAGCTCGATCAAGCCTACGACCGGTTGCAGGCCTTCAAGTATGCCCACCAGATTCCCCTCACGCTTGGCGCTTGGCAGTGGTGGCACGCGGATCGCGGGAAGGCTTTGCACTACGGTACGAAGGATGCGAGCGGCACCTTTTTTTTCTATCTCACCGCTGATCCGACTCGCCCACTGACCGGCGGTCCCGTGAAAAGCGTGGGCGCCCATGTCGAGGTGCGGGTGAATGACGGTGACAAGTTTCGGGGGTTTTTTTCGTCCCGACTGTGGACGTATGATTCCTATTTTTGGGCCTACACCCCCTATGGCACGTTCAAAGTTGGGCAGGTCCGGAAATGCATCGGTCGCGACTGGGATGATTCGTTTTGGGGCGGCACCGCCTATTTCGACGGTTTCAAGCTCAATCCAGATTGGGGCGTTTCGTGGGAAAACACGCATGTCTTCGATGCACGCCTCTCCCTCGCTTCGTTCGCGCAGTTTTTTGTGCGCGAGGACGGCATCAACGGGTCGCTGGGCTACGCGGAGCCCGAGAGCATCCCCGGATTCACCGCGAAGAACACGGTCGTCCTGCGCACGGTGGCCAAATTCAAGGCCAGTGAACGCGTGCAACTAGAACTCGGGCTGTCCGGCCAACTGGGCGGCATCGCCAGTTCCCGCTGGGACATCGGCAGCCAACAGACCACGGCCTGCGCGGTCGACCTCAGTGTGCACTATACCCTGCGCAAGGATCTCGACCTGAAAGTATTTGGTGAAGTTCTGCAGAGTGAGGGTGCGATCAGTCCCTATCGCTACGTTTCGGGCGGGGCGAGCACCCGCATCGTGGATACGCTGCTGGGCCTGCACGTTCGCCACGGCATGATCACCTATCGCGTCGGACGTTCGACCGGACGGGACTACCATCCCGACGGCCAACAGCTGATCTGGATCGGAGGGGTCACGGTGGCCCTCGCGAAGAATATCGATTGCTATGTCGAGCGCGTGCGCTGGACGGTGCGTCCCGCGTTCTTCAAACAGGACTTAACCTTTAACGACGGGTGGGAGCTGGCGCTCCATTGGAGGCTGTAGTCAGACGGATATAACTAAGAGATCACGTCTCCCGAAGTTTATCCCAAACCCGGACCCACGTAGCAGTCCCACCAAAGCCGCCGGGCTTGACTGCCAACAATCGACCGCCCTCGCGAGTCACCGTTTGCGCGAGGCACACTCCGGGCTCGAGCTCGGCCATCAGATCGAGCGCCGGGATTTCCAGCGCCCGGCAAATCGCAAAGGCACTTTCGCCGCCCGTTACGAAGAGCCTCCGGACTTTCGCCTCGGCGATGATCTGCGCAGTCGCTTCGGCAATCGCGCGCAGAGCCACGCTGCTATCGGTGCGCGTGGCGCCGACCACGAGTGACACGGAACCGGAACGACCAAGCGAGTCCACCGCCGCACGCACGGTGCCTGCGATATCTTCGATCCGCAGTTCGCAAACGGGCACGCTGCGTTGCCGGTGGAGTTCCTCGGCTTGCGCTCGGTTCAGCGGATGCGCACTCCCGCAAACCAGCAAAATCGGGCCCGCCGCAACCGTGCTGGGTGGATCGGTCCGCGCCATCGCTGGGCGCGCGCTGCGCTCGGCCACCGCGCGGGCGAGGGCCCCCGAGCCCACCGGAATCCAGTTCGGCCCGCCCTCCTCCATGCGCAGGACGCTGGCCGCGAAGTCCGCTGCCGTTGCGGTATCCGGAATCACGATCCGGTCGCCGGCGAGTGCGCCGACGAACGCGCGGAGTTCGCTCTCGCGGACCGGACTCAGCGGATCGCGGGCGAACTCCGTCTCGGCCACCGGCACACCGCGCACGAGCAAACAGCCCGCGCGCACCGTGCGGCCGACCGCGGGATTGGCGGGCGCAAAAAGAATGCGTGCGTCCGGCATGGCCGCCGCGACCGCGCCCAATTCCGCCGCGACCGGACCCCGGAGCGTCGAGTCGATTTTTTTGAAACACAGCTTACCGCCGCAGGATTGCGCGTGTGCGATCACCGCACCTACCTGCGCCGCCGCGGTCGCTGGGTCGGCATTGCGCGTTTCGGTCGTATAGGCGACAAACGTATCCGGCGCGGCCGCATCCCACGCTTCGCGCGACCACACGATTCGCACGCGGCGCCCCGCCCGGTGAAACGCGGCCGCGGCGTCGAGGGCACCGCTCAGGTCATCGGCCAAAAGGTAGTCGCGCATCGGTGGGCGTGGTGGCGGCAGCAAGCAGGACGAAGGGCAACGCGCGCATGATTTTTCAGAGATGCGGGGAGGGGCTATGTTCCGACCTGGGCCATGACTGCGGCGAGTTTGAGCGCCTGCACCAAGCTGCGCGGATCGCCGGTGCCTTGGCCGGCGTTGGCGAAATCGGTGCCGTGCTCGACCGACGTGCGGATGATGGGCAACCCGAGCGTGACGTTTACGCCCTGCCAGATGCCGAGCATCTTGGCGGCGACGTGGCCTTGATCGTGATACATGGCGATCGCGCAGTCGAACTCGCCCTGAAGCGTGCGAAAGAAAACGGTGTCGCCGGCCAAGGGTCCGCTCACGTGGAAGCCGCGTCGATTCGCCTCCTGCACGGCCGGCGCGATGAATGCGATCTCCTCCGTGCCGAAGAGTCCGCCTTCGCCCGCGTGCGGATTCAAACCGGCCACCGCAATGTGCGGTCGCTCGATGCCGAGCCGGCGCAGGCCGTCATGGGCGAGCTGCACGACCTCCAAGATCCGCTCCGGCCGCGCGCGGGTGATCGCCGTAGCGAGGGAGACGTGGGTGCTCACGTGGCAGATGCGGAGTTTGCCGGCGACCAGCATCATCGTGACCTTGGGCTGGCCGCAGAGTTCGGCCAGCAGCTCCGTGTGACCGTCGTAGAGGAAACCGGCGGCATGCAGCGCGGCCTTGTTGATCGCGGAGGTCACCACCGCCTGGGTCTCTCCTGCGAGCGTGAGTTCGACGGCGCGTTTGATCGACTCGTAGGCCGCGCGCCCCGTCGTCGCGCTGATTTGGCCGCGCACGAGTGCGGTCGCATCGAGATTGGCGAGGTCGATGACGTCGATGATCGAGGCATCGTCGGCCACTTCGGCCGCGCGGGCAATCGGGCGAACCGTCGCCGCCACCCCCGTAATTGACAGAGCCGCGCGGAGGGTGGCTGCGTCGCCGACGACGAGCGGTCGGCAGACGGCGCGGACCTCCGGATCCACGAACGCTTTCGTAATTAATTCGGGGCCGCTGCCGGCGGCGTCGCCCAAGGTGACGGCGAGGATCGGTTTGATCGGGACGATCATGTCAGTCAGCGGCGCGGTCGGAGGCGTGAGGATCGACGGGTTGAAAATAGTCGGTCGTCAGCATCAGCCCAGTGCCTCGGCGAGTGCGGCGATGATCTCTTCCACGGGCTCGCACCCGATACAGAGGCGGAGGAGGTCGGGGTCGAGTTTGCTGGCGGCGAGCTCGGCCAGGCCGGCGGGCGTGGTTACGAGGTCGTAATGGGCCAAATACATGAAAGGGCAGATCAACGTCGTCGTCATGCCAAAGCTGGGGCCTTTGGGGAGGCGGAGGCGGTCGTAGAATTTCTCCAAGTCTCCCCGCAGCGTGAAGGTAATCATGCCGCCGCTGGCGTGGGGACGGCGGGCGAGGCGTTGGTAGTTTTCCTTCGAGGCGGGGTGCAGGGCCCAGAAGACGTCGCGGACGGCGGGATGTGTCTCCAAGAAGGCGACGACGCGGGTGGTGGCAGCGTGGATTTTTTCGAGGACGGAGTCGGTGCGGCCGATCTGCGCGGCGAGCCGGGCGAGATCGCGGGCGTAGAGGGGCTCGAGGTGGGCGGCGATGCGGCGGCGGAGTTCGGCGGCGTCGGGGCCGGCGGGGTTGATGGCGGCGACGCCGGCGGTGAGGTCGCCGGCGCTCGCGGTGTATTTGGTAAGGCTGGACACGACGACGTCGGTGTGGGCGAGGACGTCGACGTTGAAGACGGAGACGACGGAGGGGTCGAGGAGGAGGCGGGCACCGTGGGCGCGACAGAGGGCGGCGAGCGCGGCGAGGTCGGGGGTCTGGATGAGGGGATTGGTGGGCAGCTCGGCGACGACACCGGCGATGCGGGGGCCGTGTTTTTGGAAAATACGTTCGAGGCCGAGGTGGTCGAGGACGTCGCGGATATAGACGTAGTCACTGGGAGCGGCGGTGAACTTTTTAAGGATCGCGATGGTGTCGAGGTAGAGCCAGCCGAGTTGGAGCCAGACGGTGCGGCCGCGGGTGGCTTGGAGATCGGCGACGGCGCGGAACGCGGCGTAGATGGCGTTCATGCCGCAATTGGCGAGGAGGAGGTCGGCGTCGGTGGTGCCGGGGAGGGCGCGGCGGAGGTGGCGGTAGACCTCGGCGTTGGCCGCTGCGTTGTCACCGGGGAAGGACTCTTCGGCGAAGGGAGCGGTGAGCAGGCCGAGGCGGACAAGGTGGTCTTCGGCTTCGCGGGAGGAGAGGAAGCCGCCGATATTTTGGAGATAAGTCTTGGCGCGCGCGGCGGTGGTGGCGTCGGTGAGGTGCGCTAGGCCGTGGAGGCCGGATGCGGAAAAGCTGAGGGGAAGGGACGGAGGCGGATTC
>CAMATV010000035.1 GCA_945861235.1 Opitutus sp. GAS368 | reverse complement strand
GCGGCTTCATTTCCGTCGCGATTTGAGAATGCGCGGGAGCGCGAGTTGTGGTGGCAGACCGGTTGGCATCACCTGCGGCGTGCGCGGACCTTACCAGGCTTGGAGGCGGCCGAATCGCGAGCGGAACTGGCGGACCTCGCACGGTTCGTTGTCCTCCGAGAGGGAGGAGACGTGGTGATGACTCTGCGCGACCTGCTTGGTCAGGCGGGCGACCCCGTGGTGGCAGATGAACTCACGAGGCGGGCCACCGCGCTCAACCGTGTGCTGCCCGCGGTGCATCCCTTCTACCGCAATGCCGCCCTCTCATTTGGCGAATTGCTGGCGGGGCGAAACAAGTCGGCGGAACGGCGCGAGTCGTTGTGGACGGCCTTCGAAGCGGACTGGCGGGACGCGAACGAATTGGCGGCCGCAAGTGCGGCCGCGCTGGATGCGATCGAGCTCAGCCGTTCATTGTCATCTAATAAATGACAAATACGCCATTTTATAATGATAGGTGTTGAGGCAGATGTCATTTAATAGATGACAAAGTGGTTTTGATTCCCAACGGGTCCACTCTTACGAAGCTGGTTTCGGCTTGGTGTGAGCGTGGGGGAGCGAGCTTGCTCGGGACGATGGGCGAACGAGTCGGGAGCAAGCTCGCTCCCCCCATACCGCCGATATGATAGCGCTGATATTTGCCGTGAATGATCTGGGGCCGGGCGCGGAGATCTTTATTTACGGTCCGAACGCGGCGGCGACGCGAAGGCTGCGAAGTGAGCGTGGACAGGAGTGTGGTAAGGTCTTGCTCACGGGTGCGCGGGGGCGAAAACTTTGGGGGTGTCGAAGAGTTTCAAGAATATCAGCGTGGTGGCTGCGGCGACGATGGTGTCGCGCGTGTTAGGCTTGGGGCGCGACATGTTGGTGACGGCGGTGTTTGGGTTGGGGCCTTGGGCCTCCGCGTTCTACGCGGCATTCACGTTGCCCAATCTCTTTCGGCGATTACTCGGGGAAGGAGCGTTGACCGCAGCGCTGGTGCCGACGCTGCATGAGGAGTTGAAGGCGCGGGAGCGGGCCGGGGCATTTGCGCTGGTGAACCAAGTGGCGAGTTGGCTCTTGGTGGTGACCGGAGCGATTGTCGTGCTCGCCATGGCGGGGTTCCGGCAGACGGAGTGGCTCGCGGGCGCGGCGCGGGCGGGTGGCTGGGAGGCTGACACGGTGCAGCGTTTTTTGCAGGCCGCGGATCTCGCCGTCCTGCTGTTTCCTTATCTGGTTTTTGTTTGTCTGGCGGCGGCCTTCAGTGCTGCGCTGCAAACGCTGCAGCGCTTTCTTGAGCCGGCACTGTCACCAATTTGGCTCAATCTTTCGATGATTGGTTTGCTCGGCGGCGCGGTCTACGCGGGTTGGTCGCCGACGGCAGAGGGGCGGATGCAGTGGTTGTGCGCGGGGGTGCTGCTCGGCGGATTTTTGCAAATGCTTGTGCCGGCGATGGCGCTCAGACGCGAGGGTTGGCAGCCGCGCTTCGATCTATCGCTGGGGGCGGCGCTGCGGCAGATCGGTCGCCTCATGGGACCGACGATTTTTGGGTCGGCGATTTATCTCATCAACATGGCGGTCTCACGGCTCATCGGACTCTCGCTGAGCGACTCCGCCGTCACGGTGCTCAATCTCGCGACGCGCCTCATGGAGCTGCCGATCGGGGTCTTTGCTGTGGCGATTTCGACCGTGGTGTTTCCGTTGATCGCGAAATACGCGGCGGCGGGTGATGGCGCTGGACTGGCGACGGCGTATCGCAAAGGCATGCGCCTGATTTTGGTCATTAACGTGCCGGCGGCAGTCGGTTTGGTCGTGCTGGCGGTGCCGATCATTCGGCTGCTGTTTGAGCGCGGTGCGTTTGTGGCGGCGGATACGGCGGAAATGCAGCCGGTGCTGGCAGTGTATGGGGCGGGACTGCCGGTCTTCGCGTTTGTGAATCTCGTGCTGCGGGCGTTTTATGCGCAAAAGGACACGGTGACGCCGGTGCGCGCGGCGCTGTTGAGTTTTGGCGTGAATCTTTTCCTGAGCATCGTGCTGATGGGGCCTTGGGGCACGGTGGGGCTGGCGGTGGCGGGCAATGTCGCGATTGTCGTGCAGGCTTGGTATCTGCAACGCGCACTGGCGAGCAAGCACGACGGGTTGCGGTTTCATCATCTGGCGAGAGATCTGGTGAAAGTAATCCTCGCGAGCGTGATCATGGGCATCGTCGTGGCGGTGAGTTGGTGGGGTTGGCTGCGGACCGTCGGGGCGAGTCGGGCGACTGACGCGGTGGCGCTCCTCGTCCTGATTGCGGTGGGCGTGACAGTCTACATCGCCCTCATGTGGGCGCTGAAGATTGAGGGCCGCGAAGACGTGGCGGCGATCATCGCCAAGGCCCGTAATCGGCGGTCGGGGGGCGCGCAGACATGAGCGTTCCCCTGAAACGCCGGGTGGACTGGTTTCTCCCTGCGATGGCGGGTGCCGTTGTGCTGGCCGCGCTGGCTCCGGCGCTGGGTGCGACGGGTGGCCCGCTGCACGCGGAGACGGTGACCAAGGTGGGCGTCATGATCGCGTTTTTTATCTACGGACTCACGTTGTCGTTCGCCGCGCTCAAGGGTGGGGCCATGAATTGGCGGCTGCATCTCGCCGTGCAGCTGGGGACATTTTTAATTTTTCCGATCGCGGGATTTGGGTTGGTGGCGGTAGCGGCGCCGTGGATGTCGGCCGATTTGCGCTTCGGGTTTATCTATCTCTGCGCGTTGCCTTCCACGATTTCCTCTTCCGTCGCGCTGACGGGCGTGGCGCGGGGTAACGTGCCGGGAGCGGTGTTTAACGCGACGTTATCGAGCCTCCTCGGCGTCGTGCTCACGCCCTTGTGGCTCTATGCATTGGCGGGAGTCGCCGGGGCGCAGGGCGACCTCGGATCGTCGATTTTCGATATTGCGCGGATGCTGGTGCTCCCGATGGCGCTCGGGCAACTGTGTCGTCCGGTGCTCGGTGCCTGGGCGGCGCGGCATCGGGCGAAGCTGCAACTGACGGATCGGTGGTTGATCCTGTTTTTAATTTATTCCTCATTTTGCGATTCGTTCGCGCACAAGATTTGGGCGGGACATAGCCTGACGCTGTTGGTCGGCATTACGGTGGGCTCAGGGGTGCTGTTTGCGGTGCTGGTGTTCGCGATGGTGGGCATCGCCCGCTTGCTGGGTTTTGATCACGGCGACCGAGTGGCGCTGATTTTCTGCGGTTCGAAGAAGAGCCTAGCGCAAGGAGTGATCATGGCAAAAGTGCTCTTAGCGGCACATCCCGCGGCCGGGCTTGTGCTGCTGCCGCTCATGATTTACCACGCGCTCCAACTCGTCGTCGGTGGGCTGCTGGCACCGCGCTGGGCGAGCGCCGCTCTGGGGAAGGCGGATTCGCTGGGCTCGCGTGGGTAGTCGGCGAGGGCGTTTTGAAAAAAGCCGGGATGGGCCGAAACATTAGATGGATTGCTTCGGCGCTACGCTCCTCGCAATGACATCGCTGCAATGAAACCTGTTTCCAACGAGACATTGCTCGGGCAACTCAACTGGCGTTACGCGACGAAGAAATTCGATCCGACGAAAACAATCGCAGACGAAGACTGGGCCGCGCTGGAACAGGCTCTGGTCTTGGCGCCTTCGTCGATCGGATTGCAGCCGTGGAAATTTTTGGTGGTGACCGATGCTGACACCAAGTCGCGGCTGGTCCCGGCCTCGTGGGGCCAGAAACAGGCGGCGGCATGCTCGCACTTCGTGGTGTTCGCGGTGCGGCGTGATCTGGGCGTTGATCATGTGGATCGCCACATTGGCCGGATGGCTGAGGTGCTCGCGGTGACGCCGGATTCGCTTGGTAAGTTTAAGGCCATGACGATCGGTAATCTCGACAAGGCGCGCGACGAGGGGCGGCTGGACACTTGGCAGGAGCATCAAGTCTACATTGCGCTCGGTCAGTTCATGGCGTGCGCCGCAATGGTGGGCATCGATACGTGTCCGATGGAAGGAATCGAGCCGGCGAAGTTCGACGAGATTCTCGGATTAGCGGGGACGGATTACGCCACGGTAGTAGCGTGTGCCGCGGGTTACCGCGCGGCCGACGACACGAACGCGACGCGGAAAAAAGTTCGTTTCAAGACCGAGGATGTCGTGGTGCGGATTTAATGCCAACGCCTCGTGATATTTGGACGATAGTCGAAACACCACGCGCTCACGCTCGCAGCTACCAGCAGTCAAAAACTCAAATGACGTTGGTATAAGACGGGTAAATTCAGCTGGAAGCTGAGCGTTGATCGCGAAGTGAGGACGCGGGTTTTTTGGCGGCGCGACGGTTCACTATTTGGTTTTGCGCACTGCTCGGCGCTCGGGGCGTGAGGGCATCGTTTTGACTAAGCAAACACGGCGGCGCGCTCGGCGGAGGAGAGTTCGCGCCAACGGCCGGGGGCTAGTTCGCCGAGTTGGAAATTACCCGTGCGGACGCGGACGAGGCGGAGTGTCGGATGGCCGACGGCTGCGGTCATGCGACGAACCTGACGATTTTTTCCTTCGATGAGTTCGAGTGAAATCCACGCGTCGGGGATATTTTTCCGGACGCGAATCGGGGGGGCTCGCGGGGCGATGAGGGGGACGGGATCGAGCAGGCGAGCGCGACCTGGGAGGGTGCGGTAGTTGTCGATCGCGATGCCGCCGAGTGACAGGCCAGCGAGTGCCTCGGCGGAGGGTTGGCCTTCGACTTGGGCCCAGTATTCGCGGCGGTGGGCGTGCTGGGGATCGAGGAGGCGGTGGTTCAACCCGGGCTCGTCGCTGAGGAGCAGGAGGCCTTCGGAATCGGCATCGAGGCGACCGAGCGCATAGACGTCGCGGGGCAGATCGAAGTCGGCGAGGGTGCGCCAACGCGATCCGGGCTCGGGGGTGAATTGCGAGAGGACGCCGTAGGGTTTGTGGAGAGCGAGAAGCACGCGATTGCAGAGGAGGGGAGCGGTGTGCAGAGTTGAGATCAATGCAGGCCCTCACCTTCACCGCGGTCAACGAGATCACATTCACCACGGCTCCCGAGCCGCAGCCCGCAGCGGGCGAAGCCGTGGTCGCTATCCGAGCGGCGGCGCTCAATCACCGGGATGTGTGGATCAAGACCGGGCAATATGCCGGTCTGAAATGGCCGTGTCAGCCCGGCTCCGACGGTGCGGGCGTAGTCATGGCGGTTGGGGACGGGGTGGACGCGGCGTGGATCGGTCGGGAGGTTGTGATCAACCCGAGTTTTGATTGGGGCTCTGACGAGCAGACCCAGGGGCCGAACTTCACGATCCTCGGGCTGCCGCGCGCCGGCACGCTGGCGGAAAAAATCTCCGTGCCGGTTGCGCAACTCTCGGCGAAACCGGCGCACCTTTCGTGGGAGGAGGCCGCGGCGCTGCCGCTTGCGGGGCTGACGGCGTATCGGGCGGTGTTTGCGCGAGCGCGGCTGCGCGCGGGCGAGCGGGTGCTCGTGACTGGGATCGGGAGTGGCGTGGCGTGGTTTGCGCTGCAGTTTGCCGTGGTGTGCGGGGCGGACGTCTGGGTGACGTCGAGCTCGGCGGAGAAGATCGCGAAGGCAATCGCGCTCGGGGCGAAGGGAGGATTCCACTACACGCGAGTCGGTTGGGCGGTGGAGGCGACGAAGATCGCGGGGATGTTTGACGTCATCGTGGACAGCGCGGGGGGAGCAGGCTTCGGTGACTTGATCGATCTTGCGGCGCCGGGTGGACGGATTGTTTTCTTCGGGGGCACGCGCGGCAACGGTCCGGCGCTGCCGCTGCGAAAAATTTTCTGGCGTCAACTTTCACTGTTGGGGACGACGATGGGTTCGCCGGCGGACTGGAGTGCGATGTTGGAGTTTGTGGCTCTGCACCGGGTGCGACCGGTGGTGAGCGAGGTGTTTCCGCTGGCGCGAGCGGCTGAGGCTTTCGCGTTGATGGAACGGGGCGGGCAGTGCGGGAAGATCGTCGTGCGGATCTCGTAGGATTCAGGCTTGGCGTGGTCCCGCGGGCAGGGGAGAACTTGGGTTCTAACATGGCCGGAAATTCTAAATTCTTCGCGTGTATCATGGCTGGTGGCAGCGGTGAGCGGTTCTGGCCGATGAGCCGAGCGCAAACGCCGAAGCATCTGCTGAAGCTCCTCTCGGAGCGGACGCTCGTCGAAGAAACGGTGCGACGGCTGGGCGCGGCTGTACCACCAGAAAATATTTTTGTGCTCACCAACGAGGTGCAGCTGCCCGGCACGCGGGCGGCGCTCGCGGGTTTGCTGCCGGCGAGCCAGATCGTCGCCGAGCCGGCGAAACGCGATACGGCACCGGCGGCGGCGTTGGCCACGGCTCTGGTGCGCGCGCGGGGCGGTGAGGGCGCGACGTTGGCGTTGCTGCCGGCTGACGCGTTTATCGCGGATGCGACGACGTGTGCGGTGCAACTGGGTGCGGCGCTCCGTCGCGCCGCGGATGCAGGCTCGATCATGACGATCGCGATCAAGCCGGATCATCCAGCGACGGGCTTTGGTTATTTGGAGATGGGCGAAGAGCGCGCCATCGGGTCGGCGGGCACGGTGCGCCAGGTGAAGCGCTTCGTCGAGAAGCCCGATGTGGCGACGGCGCAGCGGTATCTTGAAAGTGGAGACTATGCTTGGAACGCGGGGATGTTTTTCTGGCGCGTGGACACGTTTGTGGCCGAGGCCGAGCGCCATGCGCCGGAGTTGGCCCAATTTATCCGCGAGTTTCCCGCCGGGGATTTTGGTGCGTTTCTCGCGCAGCGCTTTCCGGCGCTGCCGAAAATTTCCGTCGACTACGCGATCATGGAAAAAGCCCGCTCAGTGGAGACGTTGGTGGCCAAGTTTGATTGGGACGACGTGGGACTGTGGACGGCGTTGCCCAAGCATTTGGCGACGGATTCCGAGGGTAATTCCTCGCGCGGCGCAGTGGTCGTCGCGGGGGCGAGCAACAATATCGCCATCAGCAATGGTCGGATGATCGCGTTGTGCGGCGTGAAGGACTTGGTGGTGGTCGAGACGGCGGATGCGATTTTGGTGTGCCACCGCGATGCGGTGCAGAACATCAAGCAGATCGTCGGGAAACTGCCGAAAGAACTTTTGTGAGGATGGCGGCGATTGGGAGAGTACGGTGGTTGAGTCCTCGCGTGCGGCTGTTTCCAGACGCAGTCTGAAGCCTCGCGCTACCTCGGAGCACGGCCGAAAAAAAAGGGCCGCCCGGTGAGGAGCGGCCCTGAAAAATTTTCCGGCGGAGCTTACTTGCCGGACTTCGCGGCCTTTTGACGGGCGGCGTTGTTCAAAATGCGCTTGCGCAGACGCAGGCTCTTCGGGGTAACCTCGACGAGTTCGTCGGTGGCGATGTATTCGATCGCGCGCTCGAGCGAGAGCTTCGACGCCGGCGTGAGACCGGTGGCGACGCCCGAACCCTGGGAACGGAAGTTCGTGAGGGCTTTTTCGCGGACGGCATTACAAGCGATATCTTCGTTGCGGGGATTCTCGCCGACGATCATACCTTCGTAAACCTGCTCGCCGGGGCCGATAAAGAGCTTGCCTCGTTCCTGCACCATCACGAGGGCGTAGGTGGTGGTCTCGCCGGCTTCGGTCGCGATCAGCGTGCCCGTGATGCGGGTGAGCACTTCGCCCGCGTAGGGGCCGTATTCCTTGAAGAGATGGCTGAGGACGCCGCGACCGCTGGTGGCGTTGACGACGTCGATTTCCATGCCGATGAGACCGCGGGTGGTGATCGTGGCCTCGATCATCGTCGTGTGCGGGAGCTTCTCCATGTTGGTGAGAAGACCTTTTCGGTTGGCGAGATTCTGCATGATCGAACCGACGCACTCATCGGGAACTTCGATCCACACGGTCTCGAACGGTTCGTGGCGATGACCATCGACGATCCGCTCGATCACGGTCGGACGAGAGACGAGGAGTTCGAAGCCTTCGCGGCGCATGGTCTCGACGAGGACGGCGACCTGCATGGCACCGCGGGCCTTGACGTTGAAGATACCGGCTTTGTCGGTGTCCTCGATCTTGATGGAAACATTGGTCTTCAACTCGCGCATGAGGCGCTCGCGCAGCTGGCGGGAGGTGACGAGTTTGCCTTCTTGGCCGACGAGCGGCCCGTCGTTGACGCAGAACTGCATCTCGAGGGTTGGCGGATCGATCTGGGTGAAAGGGAGGGCGTGGCCGGCTTCGTCGGCGGTGAGGGTGTCGCCGATATCGATGTCCTCAAAACCCGAGAGACCGACGATGTTGCCGGCGACGGCACTTTCGGTTTCACGGGTGCCAAGACCGGTGAATTCGAAGACCTTGGTGATTTTTGCGCGGATACGTTTGCCGTCCTCGTGGCGAACGATGAAGACGTTTTGGCCGATGGTGGCGACACCGCCGAGGATCTTGCCGACCGCGATGCGGCCGACGTAGTCGCTCCAGTCAATGTTGGACACGAGCATGTGGAAGGCCTCGTTGGGCTTGGCGAAGGGAGGCGGGATGTGATCGAGGATGGTCTCGAAGAGCGGGGCCATGTCCTTCTTTTCCTCGCCGAGGTGGAACATCATGTAGCCGTCGCGGCCGGAGCCATACACCACCGGGGCGTCGAACTGCTCTTCGGTGGCGTTGAGCTCCATGAGGAGTTCGAGCACCTTGTCATACATCTTGGCAGGCTCGGCGTTTTCGCGGTCGATTTTGTTGATGACGATCACGACTTTGAGGCCATGGGCGAGGGCCTTGCGGAGCACAAAACGGGTTTGAGCCTGTGGGCCGTCGTAGGCATCGATCACAAGGAGCACGCCGTCGACCATGCGGAGCGCGCGCTCGACCTCGCCACCGAAGTCGGCGTGTCCGGGAGTGTCGACGATGTTGACGATCTTGTCCTTCCAGTGAACGGAGGTGTTCTTGGCCTTGATGGTGATGCCCTTCTCCTTTTCGAGGTCCATGGAATCCATGGCACGCTCCTCGACGCGTTGGTTGGCGCGGAAAACGCCGCCTTCCTTGAGAAGTTTGTCGACGAGGGTGGTTTTGCCATGGTCGACGTGGGCGATAATGGCGATATTGCGGATGCTCTGGTTCATGGTCGCGAGGCGTGATGTTTCGATGGAAAAGGTAAGAAAGTGCGGAGCGCGAACGGCGAATGCAAGGCCGAAGGCGGGGTGCCGCTCATCGTTTGTGCGGCCTGAGTTCATTTTGGCGAAATAGGATTATGGGCTGCACGGAATCTGAGGCGCTCAGCGTCACCCAAACGTGACGGGGATGCTCCCCTCTTCCCGGGGTGTTCAGGCGATTTCTCGGCCCCGCGGATTAACGAGGAGCATCGGACTTTACCTTCCGCCCTTGTTTTGAAACGGTGCGGTGATCGGCGGAAGGAATGTTGAGACGTGAGCGGTCTTTCACGGCTGCACGTGGTCACGCGTTATCCCATGACCACAAAGTAGCAGCTGTAAAAGATCAGCCAGCAGTAGAGGTGCAGTCGCAGGCGAGACGCTTCTGGGAGGTGACGCAGCACGCGGCCGGCGAGCCAAGCGACGGTCGCGGTCAGGGTGAAACGGACAAAACGCGCGACGGCGGAGACGATCAGGAAGCCGGTCAGAGGGATACCTTGGGCACCGGCGTGGACGGCATAGAGTTTGTAGGGCTGACCCGACAGCGCCCCGGTTGCGAGGGCGGTGAGACCGTCGGTATTGAGGGTTTGGGCGGTGCGAACGATGAGTCCGCGCGAGATGCCGGGGAGCCAGTCAAACGCGTTGAGGAAAAACTGCGCGGCGTCATGGCGGGCGGCGAACCACAGCGCGGTGCCGCCGACCAAGGCACCGGCGACGGCCCAAAGGCAGGCGACGAGGGCGCGGCGAAAATCGCTCAGGGCGAGACGCGTGAGCAGGACATCGGGCACGATGAAAAAAACGGTCGCCTCGGCGAGGCCCCAAATAAAGGCGAGGACGTGAGCAGCGAATGCGTGGGTGGGGCCCGACGGGGAGACGGGGAGAGAGGCGTCTGTCATCGGTGGAGGGGCGACTCGGCTAGGGCGCGACGGGCGCGATTGACGATGGTCAAGAGGAGGAGAACAAGAGTGAAGACGAGGGTTGGGCTGAACCAAGGAGTCAGCGGTCCGCCGAGACCGTCGAGCAGGGCGACGAGGTCGGTGAACTCCGTGCCGATGGCGCGGGTGGCAATGAGCGGCACCGGGAGGAAATCTCCTTGGGGCAAGCTGCGGTTCAGATCACGGAGTGAATTTCCGTTCGCGGAACCAGTAGAGCAGTTGGTCGGACCAGGGCGGGGCGAGTTTGCCGGGCCGACCGAGACCGAGGCCGTGCGCGCCTTTTTCGTAGATATGGACGGACGGGAGCCCGCCAGCTTGGCGGAGGGCGGCGGCGAAGAGCAGGGTGTTTTCGACGGGGACGGATTTGTCTTCGATCGTGTGCCAGAGAAAACACGGTGGCGTGTTCTTCGTGACCTGGAGTTCGTTCGAGAGGAACTTCACGAGGTCGGGATCGGGTTTGTCGCCGAGTAAGTTCTTGCGCGAGCCGGCGTGGGCGAATTCGAGCAGTGAAATCACCGGGTAGCAGAGGATGCCGAGATCGGGGCGGGAACTTTCGCGATCGATGGGATCGGTGGCGGCGGGGTTTCCGGAGTCAAAGTGGGTGACGAGGGTCGAGGCGAGATGGCCGCCGGCGGAGGAACCGATGACGCCGATGCGGGCGGGGTCGCGTCCGTCGCGTTTGGCGAAGACGCGGAGCAGGCGGAGAGCGCGGGCGGCGTCGTTCAGCATTACCGGGTGGCGATAGCCGTTGGAGCCGAGCCGGTATTTGAGGACGTAGGCTGTGATACCGTGAGCGGCAAAGAATTCGGCGTAGCCCGTGCCCTCGTGTTCGGCGAGGCCGCCGTAGCCGCCGCCGGGGAAGACGAGGATTGAGGCGCCGGTGTCCTTGGCTTTGTCGGCGGCGTAAGGGGTGAGCGTCGGGATATCTTGGGGCCGCTGGCCGAGAGCACCGGGGGCGTCGCCCTCCCAGAGGCGGATGGGTCCGAGAATGAGCGCGTAGGGGGTGGGCGCGGCTGCGGCCGGAGCAGGTCGGTCGGCGGCGGGCAGGGCTGAAGCGAGGGCAAGGAGTAACGTGGTGGGGAGGAAGTGGGACAAGCGCATGGAGTCGGAGGGCGAGGGAGAGGACGACTGAACGCGAGGAGTGGACAGGTTTCGCCGTGGTTTGGGAATACGAAAAAAATAAGGCCCCGAGACCTTACGGTCCCGGGGCCAAATTTGGGGGTGGGCGTGCGCCACACGCTCTTTCCCATTCGCACACGCTTGGGCGCGCTCGCTTTCGCGGGCGGTGTGCTTCCCGACGCCACTCTCCGCGGCAGGCGGATGTTTCGGTCTCATGGCGGGACCGTCCTGACCGTTACCGGTCGGGATCTTTCGAGTGAGGCCTCTGCGCCCGGTTCGGTCGCCCCCTGCCGGGGGCGGCACGCCGGACGTGGTGCGGACACGTCTGCAATACCAAGTTCTCGCGTCGGCACCGTTGCCATGGGGACGGCGCCAGCTTGTGGCTGGCCGTTGGCCCCATGTTACGGGTCTGACCTCTTACCTCTCAGGTTGCCTTCGTTCTTGCAGCGGGGTGACGTGGTTTTTCACGCCGCCCCATTGAGGAGGTTTCACGGACTTTGCCAGGTCCGCTCGCTCCCCGCCGCCGCGCCGTCCTTACGCGCCCGATTCGCGACGAACCGGGCCTTTTGGCGGGTGGACCCGCCGGATGACGCGACTGCGTTCTGGTCTGCGCAGTAGCAACCGAAACCCTCTGGGTCACTGCGTCGGCGCACGGGTCGAAACGTCCCGTGGACCTGACTTGGCTCGTGCGTGGTTTCTGATCACGCCTCGCCACTCAACTCCTTGCTTCGTGTGACTGAGCCGGACACGACTCCGGTCAGAGGAGCTGGTGAGATATGCCTGTCACACCGCTTGCGCAGTGTGGAGGGGAGGACGGCACCAGCTGCCGCCCACCTTTCCCCGGTCGCCCGGGATTATCCCAGCCGTGCTCTCAACGATTTATTTCAGACCGTTGCGCTGCGACTGTTCTATCAAGGAACGTGTCAGAAAGTGCGCGCCCGGTGGGGAAAATGAAGCCTTTGTTCTGCACAACTTCTGCACCGGTAAAAGCGGTGAATAACTTGGGAGCAAAGTGGCTCACCGGTTATTCACCGGTAACCGGACGGCCCGGGGGCGTGATGGAAATTATGTGACGGCATGAATATCCGAGAGGAGCCGGGGACCGCGCCGCGTCTCGCGAGGGCCGCAAGAGACGCGCCGCCTTGAGGATTGCGGACGCGATCGACTGACGGTCGCGCAGGCGCTCGCTCAGAGATGACCGATGATGGCGTCGGCCATCGCCTGGGTGCCCACGGCGGGCTTCCCGAAGGCGATGTCGCCCGTGCGCGTGCCACCGGTGACGGCGGCACGCACGGCGGCTTCGATGCGCGTGGCGACGGCGTCGAGGCCAAAGCTGAAGCGAAGCATCAAAGCGACGGAGAGGATTTGCGCGCAGGGATTGGCGATCCCTTTACCCGCGATGTCGGGGGCGGTGCCGCCAGCGGGTTCGTAGAGACCGAAGGGGAGGCCGAGGGAATTTTTTCCCGCGCCGAGGGATGCGGAGGAGAGCATTCCGAGTGAGCCGCAGATGACGGCCATCTCGTCGGAGAGGATGTCGCCGAACATGTTTTCCGTTACAAACACGTCGAACTGGTTTGGATCGCGCGCGAGCTGCATCGCGGCGTTGTCGACATACATGTGGCTGAGCGCGATGTCGGGCGCGTGGGCGGCCATGTAGTCGGTGACGGTCTTGCGCCAGAGGACGGAGGTCTCGAGGACGTTGGCTTTATCGACGGAGCAGAGTTTTTTCTTGCGGGCGCGGGCGGTCGTGATGGCGACTTGGAGGATGCGTTCGATCTCGGATTTTTTGTAAACCATCGTGTCGATGGCCTGGATGTCGCCGTCGGGGAGGGTCGTGGTGACTTTGGGGAGGCCGAAATAAACGCCGCCGGTGAGTTCGCGGATGCAAACGATGTCGATGCCGTTGGGGATGCGCTCGGTTTTGAGCGGGGAGGCGTCGGTGAGTTCGCGGTAAAGGAGGCCGGGGCGGATGTTGGCGAAGAGCGTGAAGTGCTTGCGGAGCGGGAGGAGAGCGGCGCGCTCGGGCTGTTCCTTGGGCGGAAGTTTTTCCCACTTCGGACCGCCGACAGAGCCGAACAGGATGGCGTCGGACGCAGCGCAAATCTCGAGCGTGGACTCGGGCAGGGCTTTGCCGTGATTGTCGATGCCGGCGCCGCCGACGTCGGCTTTGGTATAGGCGAGGGTGAGGTTCTCCTGCTTCGCGACGTGTGCAAATACGCGCAGGGCCTCGGTCATCACCTCGGGGCCAATGTAGTCTCCAGCAAGGACGGCGAACTTAAGAGTGGGCATAGGAAAGGGACGACGGTGGCAAACCGCGACGGCGAGTGGCAAGCCGCCAGTGCGGCCGGAAGCCAGTTTGCAGAAACGGGTCAGGAACGGGTCGGCGACCGCCAATCCTGACCGTTCAAAGCACAAGGAATTTGTGAGGTCAGGAATCGCGCTTGACGAGTTTGTCGAAACTATGACTCTCTGCCCCTCCGACTTTCGCCCTCATCGTCTATCGGTTAGGACATGGGATTCTCAATCCTAAAAGCGGGGTTCGATTCCCCGTGGGGGCACCATCTTTAGAGGTAGTCGCTGGAAGGGGGACGGAAAGGGGACAAAACCCTCCCCCCGTCGTACTCAGCGAGCCTCCCGGCTCCAAAGCCCACCCCGGGCACCAGTTTCAGAGGTGAGTATATTTTAGGGAACGGAAAGGGAACATAAGTGCACGGGGGACTTCGCCTCATGAGCAAAGCCCGCGAGAAAAGGACACCCTTGATCGAAATTTCCTCCCGCAGCTCATCCGAAATGCTTGAAATGACGCACCCCGCGATCACTCTTGAGGTGCCTCGCATCGTCAAGCGCGTCGCCCACCCAAACCCCTAAGCAGACCCCGTTGGTCCGTCCCAATTTTAAACCGTGCCTCCTCCGAAACTTTGCGCAGTTTTTCTGGCTCTCAATCTGCTCCCTCATTTTTGTTGGGGCGTGGATGTTGGCTTTGTACTTCGAGGATACGACGGGACCGCATTGTTCGAAAACGCCACTGCTTTTCAGCCACACGCTGAAATT
>CAMATV010000034.1 GCA_945861235.1 Opitutus sp. GAS368 | reverse complement strand
CTCCCAGAAACATCTCTGATTATCCCTTGGTCGTTCGTTCTTTAATGAAAGCCTTTTCCCTTCGTCGCCTGCTGATTGCTGCCCTGCTGTTCGGTGGTGCGCCCGCTGGGGTAGCGGCTTCGAAAAGCACGAAAAAATCCCAGGCGGTCAGCCCGGTTGTTCCCCACGAACGACCTGAATTGCGCGTCGATTCCACGGCCATTTCGGAGGGGAAATCGAGCGTTGTGACCAGCTATGCCGATGTGGTCGAACCGGCGCAGCGGGCGGTCGTCTCCATCTACTCGACCAAGATTATTAAGGAGCGGATGCAGGTAAATCCACTCTTTCGCCAACTTTTCCCCGGGCTCCAAGATCAGGAGCGCGAGAGTCGGCAGGAGGGGATGGGCTCGGGAGTCATCGTCACCGCCGACGGCTACATTCTTACCAACAATCACGTCGTGGAAGGTGCCGATGAGCTGAAAGTCTCGCTGTCGGACGACCGTGAGTTCGTCGCCAAAGTGATCGGTACCGATCCCAAGACTGACGTCGCCGTGATCAAGATTGAGTCGACGAAGCTGCCGACGGTGACGCTCGCCGACAGTGAGAAACTTCGCGTCGGCGATATCGTGTTCGCGGTCGGAAATCCCCTCGGTGTGGGCCAGACCGTGACCATGGGCATCGTCTCGGCCAAGGGCCGTAACAAGGTGGGAATTCTCGATGGCGGCTATGAAGATTTTATCCAGACGGATGCGGCGATCAACATGGGCAACTCGGGCGGCGCGCTCGTTGATGCCAAGGGCCGTCTCGTCGGGATCAACAGTGCCATCCTCTCGCCGTCGCGCGGCAACATTGGCATCGGCTTTGCCATTCCGGTGAACCTCGCCGCATCCATCATGAACAGCCTCGTGATGACCGGCCGGGTCTCGCGCGGCTATTTGGGCGTGAGCCGCCCCGACAGTGTTACCCCGGATGTCGCTGAACAGCTCGGGCTGCCCAAGGACACCAAGGGCGTCCTCATCACCGACATTGACGTGGACAGTCCTGCGGAGAAGGCGGGGCTCAAGCGGACCGATGTTATTCTCGGCTTGGATGGTCACTTGGTCACTTCGCTCGAAGACTTGCGGCTGCGGATTTCACAAATGGTCCCGGGGTCCGCCACGAAGGTGAAAATTGCCCGGGACGGCCAAGAGCAGATCATTGAGGTGACGCTCGGGACGCTGACCGAGAATCCCAACGAGCTGTTTCCCGGCGTAAACGTCACGCCGCTCACCGGCGAAACGAGACGGCGGCTCGGAATTGCAGACCCGCGTATTGGCGGCCTGATCATTACGGATATCTCCGAGGACTCTCCGTTTCGGGAACGCCTCGCTCCCGACGTGATCATTATTGAAGTGAACCGCATCCCGGTCCCGGATTTGGCGACAGCCAAGTCTGCGCTCAGGAAAAACGGAGAAAATGATCTCCTCACGGTGTTTTACCGCGGGCAAATCCGCTACGCGGTCGTCAACGCACCCAAGGCGGCTAAGTGATGCGGCCGAGCTAGTCCGGCGTGTTCGGCGCTGACTCGAACGATGCCTGATCGTGAGCGGGGACCCTGCGCGGAATCGAGGTTAGCTTCCCGGTTTTTCGATAGGAATTTTCGCCAACCACTCGGGCACAGCGTCGGCCGGGAAGGTGGGAAAACTGAGTTCCAAGAGGGAAATGGCTGGCACTTCAAAGTGAGCAGCGCCGGCGCTCCGGTCGACCAGCATCGCGACACCGGCGGATTGGCCACCGGCTTGCCGAACGATTTCGAGGGCCTCGAGGACGCGGCCGCCGCGGGTGACGACATCCTCGACGATCAGAATCTGTTCGTTGGGCGTGAGCGTGAAGCCGCGCCGCATCACCAGTGAGTTATTCTCTTTTTCCGCAAAAATATAGCGAGCGCCGGCCTGTCGGGCGATCTCTTGGCCGATCACAAGGCCACCCATCGCCGGAGCCAGGACGGTGGAAAATTTCAAACCTTGGGCGTGCACCCGTGCCAGCAGCAGCTCCGCGAGTCGCTGGACCGCATCCATGCGTTGACAGACCTGTGCGCATTGAAAGTAGTGCCCGCTATGCAGTCCCGAGCGCAGGACGAAATGCCCTTGGAGGAGAGCGCGGGTGCGCGTGAAGATATCGAGAATTTCCTGTTGTCCGGCGTTCATTTTCCCACCGTGAGACATTCGTGAAAAAAAACAAAATCAATTTTGCGCTGCCCAAAATCTTCTCGTTACACTTTCGCCGTGGCGACCCATCAAACCAACCCGCCGCTCGAAGATGAGTTGGGCGACGTGCTTGAAAAAGCGATGCATCGTGCCGGTCTGAACGACGAGTCGCTCGCCGTGCGGAGTGACGTGCGCGCGGGTCGGATACTTGACGCCATCGATTACCGCTCCGACTTGACCACCGCAGAACTCCGTCGTCTTGCAGCCGTGCTGGGACTCAACGAGGTCGGTCTCTGCGCACTCGGCACGGGCCATTACCCGCAGCCGGAAATTGGAGCGCTTCCTTTCTGTGTTTGGCCGTTGCACATGCCGCACGGTATCGGGGTGGCCAATGCCTATCTGGTGGGAGAATGCGGCAGTGATCGCGCGGTGCTCTTCGATACCGGCACCGGGATCGGTGCACTTGACGGTGCGTGGCCCGACAGTATCCGGCGACTTGACGCTGTCTTCCTCACGCACATTGAGGCCGAACATACGGGCGGGCTCAGCGAAGTCATGGCGCGCTTTGACGTGCACACCGCGTTTGTGCCGTCAGGCGCGGAGATCGCGCGCGGCCACCCCATCGGGGAGGGAGAGGAGAAAATATTCGGCCCTCTCGCCATCACTGCCTATGCGACACCGGGACACGCTGCGGCGCACAATTGCTATCTCGTACGTGCGCCCGCCGCGAAGACCGGCGGCATGCTGTTGATCTCGGGTGATCTCGTTTTTGCGGGCTCAGCTGGCGGGGGCTACTTTTCCCACACCCAACTACAGAACAACCTGCGGCGGGTTTTGAACGCCGTACCGCCGTCCACGGTCATAGCGCCCGGACACGGTCCGCTGACCACGGCTGCAAACGAGCTTCGCTACAATCCATTCGTCATTTGATTTTCCGCTGGGGACAGAACGGAGCTGAGCGATCAGAGTGCGGGCTTGAGGGGTGGGGCAGTCAGGCTTGGGAGGCGGATTTGAGCGCGAGGAGAGCTTTCATCACGCGGGACAGGTCGGAGGACTTGTTCACTCCGCCGAAGGCGTCGTGGGTCGTGCGGTAGAGGGTGTAGAGCTGATTGTAGACTTTGCGGTTGGCGGCGATGGGGCGGTAGCTTTTTGCCTGCACGGAAGTCATTTGTTTCTGCGCGTTAGGGAAATCCTGATACGCGCCGGCAAGGACGGCGGCGGCGATGGCGGAGCCGAGCGCGCAGGCCTGTGAAGAGCCGGAGACCTGCATGGTGCAGCCGGTGATGTCGGCGTAGATCTGCATGAGCAGCGGGTTTTTTTCGGCAATGCCACCGGCACACACGATGCGATCGACGGGTACCCCGTATTCCTTGAGGCGTTCGAGAATCGCGCGGGCACCGAAGGCGGTCGCTTCGATGAGGGCGCGGTAGATCTCGGACTGCGTGGTGTAGAGCGTTTGGCCGAGGAGGAGGCCGGTGAGGAGCTGATCGACGAGGATGGTGCGGTTACCGTTGTTCCAATCGAGGGCGAGCAGCCCGGACTGGCCGGGGCTTTGTTTCGCGGCCTCGGCGGTGAGCGTTGCATGAAGCGCGCCGTCGCCGCGGCAAACGACTTCGACCCACCATTTGAAAATATCTCCGACGGCGGATTGGCCGGCCTCGATACCGTAGAAGCCGGGCAGAATCGCGCCTTTCACGATGCCGCAGATTCCGGGAATATCGCGGACGGTCTTCGTCGCCGAAACGACGGCGCAATCGCAGGTGGACGTGCCGATGATTTTGACGAGCACGCCTTCGGCGACCCCGCAGCCGATGGCGCCGTAGTGGACATCCATTTCGCCGATGGCGATGGGGAGACCAGCGGGCAGGCCGAGCTGCTTTGCCCATTCGGCGCCGAGGGCACCGGCGGCGGTATTGGCGTCGTAGGCCTTTTCGTAAAGGCGATCGCGGAGGGCGGCGAGTGCGGGATCGAGGAGCGCGAGAAATTCTTTGTCCGGCAGACCACCCCAATCGTCGGCGTAGAGGGCCTTGTGGCCGGCGCAGCAGACACCGCGGACCACGTGGTGGGGATCATTGATTCCAGCGAGCACGGACGGAATCCAGTCGGCGAGTTCCACCCACGAGTGCGCGGCTGCGAAGACTTTCGGGGCGACGTTGCGGCAGTGCCAGATCTTCGACCAGAACCATTCGGACGAGTAGATGTGGCCACACTTGGCGATGAAGTGAGGGCGATGTTTCGCCGCGAGCGCAGTGATCTGGGCGGCCTCGCGGTGGGAGGTGTGGTCCTTCCAAAGCCAGCATTGGGCATCGAGGTGCTGCTTCCACTTGGGGGTGAGGGCGAGCGGGCGGTTGTGGGCGTCGACGGGAATCGGGCTCGAACCGGTCGTGTCAACTCCGAGACCGATCACCTTATTGGCAGCGAAGCCCTGCGTTTTTTTCGCGATGGCAAGGGCTCCGCGGACGGATTTTTTAAGACCGAAAAGGTAGTCGCCGGGGTGTTGGCGGGCGAGGTGGTGATCCTTGGGGTCCAGCAGCACGCCCTGCTGACCGGACGGATAATTGACGACGCAAGAGCCGAGCTCTGCGCCATCGGAACAACGCACGACGAGCGCGCGGACTGAGTTGGTGCCGTAGTCGATACCGATGGTGAACATAGGGGGGGAGGGGAAGGAGACGGGTTGGTAAGGAAGGTGGACCACGGCTCACGACGTGAACCGTTTACTCAAAGGGGCCAAGAGGCCTGGCAGGAGCGCGCGGGGCCAAGCGAAAAAATGCGGAAAGTGTCAGGGTACGTTAAACGTCGCGAGCACAACGGAAGCTGAGATTGGTGGTGCCGCTCTCGGGGGTGTTGCTGGAGCGGGCGTCGGTGCGGTAGCGATTGCAGTAGCTGGCGTGACACAGGTAGCTGCCGCCCCGCATCACGCGGCGCTCGCCGACGGCGGGCCCGGTGGGGTTCTCAAAGGGAGACGCTCGATAGTAGGCGGCGTCGGAGTAGTCCCAGCACCATTCCCAGACGTTGCCCGTCATATTGTAGAGACGGTAGGCGTTGGCCCGAAAACTTTTGGCAGGCGCGGTGCCGTAGTAGCCGTCGGCTCCAGTGTTTTGGGTGAAGAAGATGCCCTGCCAGACGTTCATGCGATGCTTGCCGTCGGGTTCAAGGTCGTCGCCCCACGGGAATTTTTTTTGCACAAGACCGCCACGGGCGGCACATTCCCACTCCGCCTCCGTGGGGAGACGTTTGCCGGCCCACGCCGCGTAGGCGGAGGCGTCATGCCAGGAGACTTGCACGACCGGATGAGACCACCGCTGCTTGAGGGTGGAACCGGGGCCGTCAGGGTGCCGCCACGATGCGCCCTTGATCCGGCACCACCACTCGCTGCCGGCGACGCGGATTCGGGCGGTTGTTTGCTGGAGTGTGGGGCTCAAGTGGCCGCAGAAAACGAAGGACCAGCCAAATTTTTCAGCCTCGGTTTGGTAGCCGGTGGCATTGACGAAGGTGTTAAAGGCTTCGTTGGTGACGCAGGTTTCATCGAGATAGAACGGCGCGAGCTTCACTGCGTGAACCGGGCCCTCTCCATCTGCGAGAAAACCGTAGTCACGTTCATTGCCCATGAGAAATTCACCGCCCGGGATGAGCTGCATAGCGTCGGTCGATCCGTGGGTGATGCGAATGAAAGCCGCGCTGTGCCCAAGTGCGGGCGGATCGCAGGGGGGATTGCGCGGCGGAGCGCAGCAGGTTTTCTGAGGTGTGATTTCCTCGGACATGAGGGCGAGAGGGTTAGTGACGGCGCTGGCTGATTGGGATCGGAACGCGAGGCAATGGCATCGGGGAGAGAATCCAAAGGAATCGTGCGGCGTCACTCTGTTTTTGAGCGCACGCGTCGTGGTCGTCGGCCCGGAGGGAAATGGGCGAGGGGGAGGGGGAGCGGCGCATCTCAGTAATCGCAGATTTGCGGGTGGCCCATGGACGTCCGCCGCTCGTCGGCGTGCCGGCTCGGGCCGGGAAGGATCGGCATGCCAACAAACGATGGCCCTGCGAAATGCCAGTAACCGGGATTGATCCAAAGATGAGCTGCGCTGTTTCTCGGGCTCGCTTTCAACGCAGTCTTCGAGTGGTCTTCGCACCTTGTCGTGAAGGGCCTGCTGAGTGGGGTGGGTGTCACGCCGATTTACTCATGCACACTTCGAAATTCCTTGTTCTGCTCTGCGGTTGCTTAGGTCCTTTTTTGGCCGGTGCGGCGGAGCAACCACGACCGGTGGGGGCGGCCTATGAGACGCAGGTCAAGCATGACCGCGATGGGATCGGGAAGTTTTATTTTGGGCGCGAAATTGCCCAAGTCATGGGGCATCAGGCGGCCGGTTGGCTGGAGCGGCGCAATCGGGAAGAAGAGGAGCGGACGGACCTGTTGCTCAACGCGCTCGATCTCAAGGCGGGCGACGTGGTGGCCGACGTGGGCGCCGGGAGCGGCTATTTTTCGTGGCGCATGGCGCAGAAGGTCGGGCCGACCGGAAAGATTTTTGCGAACGATATTCAGCCGGAAATGCTGGAGTTGCTGATGGCGCAGATGCGCAAGCGTAACGTGGAGAAAATTGTCGAACCCATTCTCGGAACGGTGCAGGATCCGAAGCTGCCGGCGAACTCGACGGATTTGATTCTGCTCGTCGATGTGTATCACGAGCTCGATTTTCCCTTTGAGATGACCCGCGCGATGATCAAGGGGCTGAAGCCCGGCGGACGGCTCGTGCTCGTGGAATATCGGGGGGAAGATCCGGCGGTACCGATCAAGAAGCTGCACAAGATGACGACGGCACAGGTGAAAAAGGAAATGGCCGTGCATCCCTTGACCTTCGACCGGCAGATCGACGTGCTGCCGCAACAGCACATCTTGATTTTCCGCAAGTCAGCCACCGAATAGTTCAGACCCAGGCACACAACCATGAGCGCGAAGCCGAAATCCGCATCGTCCACCAGCCGCATCGTGCTCATCCGGGCTGCGCCGATTGAGCTGTCGCAACTCCTCAAGTTCGCCGGTGCCGCCGAGAGCGGCGGTCAGGCGAAGCAGGCGGTGGTGGACGGCGAAGTATGGGTCAATGGCTCGGTCGAGACGCGCAAAGGAAAGAAACTCGTCGGCGGTGACAAGGTCACGTTCGGCGGTGAGACGTTGGTGGTGCAGGTACAGGGCTGAGACGAAAGGCAACCGAGGGTGTCGCGACGCCTCGCGACGGGTGCGGCCTCGAAGATGGGGGACGGTGCTCACCTGCCGCTCTGTCAATTGTCAGATTATGACCTTCGATCTGACCTTCATTCGACTGGTTTTAGAATAACCCTTGTGACGCCTTCCTCTTAGAGTTTGACCGCTATCGCCGGGAAAAACCCGCTTTTTGAGACTTGGACGTAGTCGATTTTCTGAGCTTGAGAGTGCCGAGTTCGGACGAGGTTTGGCGGCGAGGCAGGTGTGCTGTGCGAGGCAGTGCCGCAGCAGGCGGATGAACGGTCAATCCAAGGCGAAGTTAACCTGAGGTTAACATGGGGTCGTCAGGTGGGCGCGGCGATCTCCAGCGTACCCAGAGCACCATATGGCCCGACGCCCTGCCGCTCTTCCGGCTCAGGTTGGACGCCAGCGTTCGAGGTGGATTAAAAATCTCTTTGCGCCGACCGGTGGATTTTGCGGCGATGGATGCCTGTATGTCTCGTCTCGCTGAAACTTTCGCCCGCGCCCGTGCGCAAAATCGTGCCGCTTTCGTCGCTTACGTTTGCGCGGGGGACCCTGACTTCGACACGTCGTTGGCGGCGTGCCGCGCGTTGCTCGCAAACGGGGTCGACGTCTTGGAACTCGGGGTTCCGTTTTCTGATCCCCTGGCGGATGGTCTGACCAACCAACTCGCCGCGCAGCGCGCGTTGGAGAGCGGGATCACGGCGGCTCGCGTGCTTGAGTTGGTGCGCCGCCTACGCGAGACGAGCGCAACGCCGATCATTTTCTATACCTACTACAACCTCTTGTTTGCGAACGGCGTCGAGGCCTATGTACGCACCGCCAAGGACGCGGGAGTAGATGGTATCCTCACGCTGGACTTGCCGCCGGAGGAGGCGGGCGAAGTGACGGCTGCGTGCCGCACCCACGGAATGGATACGGTGTTTATCGTGGCGCCGACCACACCGGACGCGCGGATTCCGATCATCACGGGGGTGACGACGGGATTTATTTACTACGTGTCGCGTGAAGGTGTCACTGGCGTGCGGGATCAGGTGGCGGGAAATATCGCCGAAGCCGTGGCGCGGATCCGTCGGCACACGCTCTTGCCGGTGGCGGTGGGCTTCGGGATTGGTTCCCGGGAACAAGTCGCGCAGGTGGCGGCCGTCGCGGACGGAGTGGTCGTCGGCAGCGCCCTCGTGAACGTGATCCGGGACAATCTAGCGGATCGGTCAAAAATCGCCGCAGAACTCGGAGCGAAAGCGGCGGATCTCGCGTCCGGCGTCGCGCGCAGACAAGGCTGAGGTTACTGGGCGGGAGTGGGCGGATTTTTTCTTACCTCTTATGCCATTTTTTGAAGATGAGCTTAAGCGGCTTGGAAGTAGGAGCCTGCTATCTGGTCAAGGGTGAGATCACACCTCGCACGCTGAAACGTTCACTGCACTTTAACGAACTTTAAGCGCTACGGGCGCGATGAGCCGGAGGCTGGCAGGACGGATCGCAAATTCGACGCGGGCCGGGGCGGAGTGGAGTTCGCCGTCGGTGTGGAGGAGGCCGGGAGCGGGGCGCTCGATCACGAAGCGCGAGGCCCGTAGGTTGAGCACCGCGGACGAGCGGGTGAGGGTGCCGCAGAAGAGTCGCGCGAGGAGTGGGAGGGCGTTCAACAGGCCGACGGGTGGGATGGCGGTGAGGTCGAGCAGGCCGTCGTCCACGCTGGCGCCGGGGGTAATATAGGCACCGTTGCCATATTGGTCGGAGTTGCCGACGGCGAGAGTGAAGGGCAGGAAATCCGTCCGTTTCCCGTCGTATTCGATCCGACATGACTGGGGTTTGTAGCGGTGAAATGCGGCGGCGCTGGTGGTGAGATAACGGAAAAATCCCCGGCGAGGGAGGCGATTGAAGCGCGCGGCGATTTCGGCTTCAAAACCGAGGCCCGCGACCGTGAAAAACGGGTGACCGTCGGCGAGGCCCGTGTCGATCAGGCGAGGTTGGCCGCTGAGGAGAAGGGTGAGTGCACGAGCGACGGTGCCGTGGATACCAAGGTGGCGGCCGAGGCCATTGCCAGAGCCGCAAGGAATAAGACCGAGCGTAGCGGGTGTGCCGGTGAGGACGGCGGCGATCTCATTGAGCGTGCCATCGCCGCCGACGGCGACGATGAGTGCCACGCCCTCGTCGAGGGCGCGCGCGGCGAGTTCGGTGGCGTGACGAGGTCGCGCGGTTAGCGAGACACAGGCGTCGTGCGTGGCGGCGAAAGCACGCACGGCGGCAAGCGCGCGTCGGGCGCGACCGGAGTGGGGATTAACAATGAAGAGCGTTTTCAGACGGAGATAATTTTTGACCGGAATGGGGTTGGATGCCACGGATAAAGCATGATCAATCCGCGCAAATGAAACGGGTGCTCCATGTGCTCACGGGGCCGACGGCGGTCGGCAAGACGGAATGGGCGTTGCGCTGGGCGGAGGAGCAGGGGGCGGAAATCGTATCGTGCGATTCGCTGTTGTTTTATCGTGGCATGGATATCGGTACCGCGAAACCGACGGCGGTGGAGCAGGCGCGGGTGCCTCACCATCTCATCGACATGTGCGCGGTGACCGAGCGGAGCGATGTCACTCATTACGTGGCCAAGGCGCGGGCGGCGGTGGACGCGATTACGGGGCGTGGGCGGGCGGTGCTGGTCACGGGCGGGAGTGGGTTTTATCTGAAGAGTTTTTTTGCGCCGGTGGCGGATGACATTGTGGTGTCGGGTGAATTGCGAGCGGAGGTGGCCGCATTGCCCCGGGCGGAGGTGCTGGCGCGGTTGACGAAACTCAATCCCGGCGGTTTGGGTGCGCTCGACGTCGCGAATCCGCGGCGGGTGACGCGGGCGTTGGAGCGGTGTATTGCGTCGGGTAAGACGCTGGCGGTGGTGACTGACGAATTTGCGCGGAAGCCCGGGGCATTTGCTGACTGGCAGGTGCAATTGACGCGATTGGACCGCGAGCCGCAGGATTTAGATCGGCGGATTGAGGCGCGGGTGGCGGCGATGTTGCACGCCGGGCTGGTCGAGGAAGTGCGGCGGTTGCGCGGCGAGGGGCTGGAGAAAAATCCGAGCGCGGCGCTGGCGATCGGGTATCGCGAGGTGCGGGCGATGCTGGATGGTGAATTGCCGGAGGCGGAGTTGGCGATGGCCATTGCGAAGAATACGCGTGCGTTGGTGAAGAAACAGCGAACGTGGTTTCGGACGCAACTGCCGGTCCACCGGGTGCTGGCGGCGGACGCCGTGCGCATACCGTCGGAGTTGTTTGCCGTGTCTTGACCGCAAGGCCGACGCTACTTCGACCGACGATAGGTGTCGCGGTAGTAGAGCAGGGTGTCGGGGTTGACGAAATCGACGACGCCGCTTTCGAGCGTCAGGAGACAGAAACGTTGGTCGCGGCGGCCGAGCCGAAACGTGTCGGTGTTGATCGAGATACTGTCCCGGGAGCCAAGTTCGGCGAAACGGACTTTTCCATCGGGGGTGACCGTGATCACGCGGTCGCCGGGTCGATTGCCGGTGGCGTAGCTGCCGATGGCGTCGCGGCCGCGAGTGGTTAGTTCATTGAGATCGGTCAGAACGACGACGGCGGGGGGCTGAGCGACGCTCTCGATGCTAAAAACGGAGTAGATCGTGTAGCCGTTCAACGCGAGGCCGGCGAAGACAAAGGCGAAAGCGATGGCGTAATGCGGGGCCGCCTTGGGTTGCTTGGTGGGGGTCGTAGACGGGAAGGCGAACGGTGCCTGGGTGATTTGGGGATCGAGCTGAGTGACGATTTCCTCCGGCGAGCGTAGGCCAGAGGGTGCGGTGGTATCGCGGGCGTCGTAGAGGAAAAGTTTTCCCTGACCGGTGCGAATGATGAAACGACCCGCACCGGAGGTGACGACGAGGTGCGGATCAGCGTCGTTGGGTTGGGCGGAATCGATGCGGCGAAGCCGGTCGAGGAGTGAGCGAAACTCATCCGGCGTGAGCACGCCGAGTTCCGACGGGCCGAGGCGGGAATCAGCCGCGGATGTGTCGGCCGAGAGATTGACGGTCGTGACGGTGACCATGCGGCTTCCTCAAGGTTCGAGCACGTAAACGAGGTGGTTGCGGAAGCCGAGGCGGAGTTGGCCGGTGTCGAGGCTGCCGTCGTCGAGCTTGCGGTCGAGGTCGACGAGTTGCGCGCGGTCTGACGAAATTTTGTCGGTGCCGACGGATGCAATAGCGATCGCGGCGCGGTAGCGCTGCCCCTGTTGCAGCGTGTTGGGCGACCATGTGTAGAAACCGCCAAGGGGTGTTCGGCGCGCCCAGTTGGTCGTGCGGAGGTAACCTTCCATTCCGGGTGGAAAGACGCCGGGTTCGCTGTTGCCCGCTGGCCAGTCGCCGCGTTCGCGGGCGTAGGTTTGCAACGCGGCGGCAAAAATGCGGAGGTCGTTAACCACGGTGGTGGAGCGGGCTTCAAGACTGGCTTGCTTGACTACGGGGACGGCCAGCGAGGCGACCACGCTGATGATCAATAAAACAACGCTGAGCTCGAGGAGAGTAAAGCCGTGGGCGCCGTCGAAAAAGCGGTCACGAAGGCGACGGATACTGGAGGGAGACACTAGCACTGGGATGACAGCCAGAGACGCAGGCGGGGAAGGGGACGTTCAAGCCGAGGACTGATTGCGCGCGAGACGCACGAAGATGACGACGTGCGTCGCGATAATGAGCGGCACGAGGAAAGTTGGGAGCAAACTGAGCGGAAGGTACGTGAGCGCGCGCAGGTGGGCGGGATCGGCCAGATTGAGGCGGGTGGCGGTGAGCAGCACCAAGGCGATGTCGACCAGACCGATGATATTCCAAATGCGGATGGCGCGTTGCCGAGTTGTGTCGGCGAGAGGAGCCAAGGCGATCGGGAGAGCGAGGGTGGCCACGATGATGTCGCCAATACCGCCGGGCACCGCGAAATCGTAGGGCAGCTGCCCGCGGCGATAGAGGACGAGAAAGTAGATGCCGACGAAACGCGTGACGTGGAGTAGAACGAGGGCGCGGAGATCGAGGGCATCCACCCACGTGCGCACGGGGCCGAAGCGGAAATAGGCGAGGAGCAGCAAGGTGGTGAGGCCGATCACCAAGGCCGGAATCGCGAGCGCGGGAAGGCGGAGTAGGAGCAGTTGCTGGCCAGCGAAAAATGCGGCACCGAACCAAAGCCAGAAGACGAGGCGAACGACAAGGGCGGTCGGCATGACGAAAGGGACGAAAGCGGACCGACTGCGGCGCGGCGAGTGCGGATTAAGAAAATATAAAAGCGCGTCGGCGAGCGACGCGCTTGGGTTTAGGCAAGAGGCGGGCGTGAGGCCAAGGAGTCGCGAGCAAGCGCGCTCCCACACGAAGCAAGGATGTGCCGTGAATGCCTCGGGGATCTTTACTGCGGCAGCTGGACGTTGTAACGCCCGAGAGACGAGGCTTCGAGGCGACTGACCTCGCCGTTGGCCTGGCGCAGAGCGACTTTGGCGGCGAGTTCATTGAAGCGAGCGGTCTCGAGGTCTTCTTGCGCCTGGAGGACGAGGCGGGCCGTGGAAAGGCCGGCGTCGAAGCGGGCTTTCTGGAGGTCGTATTGCCGGGCGCTTAGCTCCGTGGCTTTGCCGGCAATCTCGACGGCGACGAGTTGGGTCTCGACGGCCCGCACGGCGCCGCGAACGTTGACGACGAGAGTCTGTTCGAGTTGCTCGAGACGGACTTTTTGGGAGCGAACGGTGTTAAGGGAACTACGGTGGTTGGCCTTGTCGGCCTGCTGGCCCCACGGCATCGAGTAGTTGACGCCGAGGCTCCAGTTATTGCCGTGGTCGTTGGGGATGTTGGCAATGGCGCCCCCGAAACCATCCTTAGTGGCTTTCGCGGTGTAGCCCAAGGAGGCATCGAGGTTGAGGGTGGGTTTCAGATTTTTTTGTGCCACGATCAGGTCGAGTTCGAATTGCTTGATCGCCTCTTGTTGCGTGAGAGCGTCAGGGAAGCGTTCGCGGGCGAGCTTATAAGAAGTGGCGAAGGAAGGCACGTTACCCTTGAAATCGTCGAAGCGCACAGGGCCGGGGCGGGAGTCAAATTCGGGAAGGTTAATGACGTTCAGCAGGGCATCTTCGCGATCGGCGACGTTTTGTTGGGCGATGATGAGGGCGCGGCGGGCGTTGGCTACGCCGACTTCGGCGGTGAGGACATCGAGGTCGGTCATCACGCCGGTGGCCCGACGCGCGGTGTTTTCATCGAAGAGGTTTTGGTTGCGCTCGAGGGTGAGCTGACGGATGCGGACGGTTTCGCGCGCGGAGACGAGGTTGTAATAGGCGGTTTCAGTCGCCGCGATCACGGTAAGAATGCGGCTCGTGTAGCCGAGCAAGGCGATGTCGACCCCGAGCTTGCTGCGGCGGGAAGCTGACGTGGCGCTTTCGCGGCCGACGTTACGGAGCAAGGGTTGGCTCAGCGTGGCGGTGAGACCATTACCGAAGCTGGGATTGAGCAGGGCGTTGGAGGAATTGGTGGCCGAGCGTGTGAGGTTGGCGGAGAGGCCGATGACGCCGTTGGTGGGGGCGAGGCGCTGGCTGACGCCGGCGCGGACGGTGGTGCCATCGTTGCGGGGCCCCTCTAGTTGGGCTCCGTCGAGTCGGCTGGTATTAGACGCGGCTTGACTGACGGAGCGAGTAATCGAGCTCGTGAGGGTGGGGTCGAAAATCGCCGAGGAGGCATTGAACGACTCGCGCGCGTTCTGGGTCGTGAACGTCTGGATCTGGATATCGAAATTTTTCTTCAGCGCGAGCCCGACGGCTTCCTCCAGTGAAAGCGGCTTGCCGGGTGTGGTTTGGGCACCGGCGGGCGCGAATGGGGTGAGGAGGGCGAGGGCGAGGAGGGCGGGAGTGAGATGGCGTGACATGGCTTGGGAAATGGGAGGGTCGACGTAGGAGGCTAACGCACTGGCTTTGGTTTGAAAGTTACTGTTTTTCAAATTCACCGCCGGAAGTACGCTTGAGAATGGTGAAGCCTGCTTGTCTAGCGCGCGAGACGGAAAGTGGGGCGGAAAGTTTCGGAGAATTTACAGCTTGGACGGAGACGCGCCGGACGCCTTGGCCGCAGGTCGGACAGGTTGCGAGTGGAGC
>CAMATV010000033.1 GCA_945861235.1 Opitutus sp. GAS368 | reverse complement strand
GCGGTGAGCGCGCCGGAGGTCATCGCCGCTTGCAGTTCGGTGACGGTGGCATCGGTGAGCGCGACCGTCGCGGCGCGAGAGGAGAGCGCGAGGGTGAACGCGAGGAGGAACGCGAGGAGGAGACGGGGCCTGGGTGGGCGGCGGTTTGTGGATTCGAAGGGGCGTCAACACGGAGACCAATGCTCGTCGTGGGAGGAGCCGGTTGCGTGCCGATTCAGGACGGGGGTGCGTGGCGCGTGGAAAAATTTGCGGCAAGGCGGCTCGAATCTGCGGTGCCCGGAATCCGTGGAAAAGTTCGGCCCGTGAGTTGTTTAAAGTCCAAGGCAAAAATTCCGCCGGAGTATCCCGCAGATTCGGGACCGAGCCGATGAATACCGGTGCGGATCCAAACGAGTGCCGTTCCGAAAGGTCCTCACGAAGCCGTCTCCCCTGGGAAAAGTGAACTCTTTGGCAAGTGGGCTTTTGTCCCGGTTGACGATGCGCACGGACAGGCGGCGTTCCGGCCGCCTATGCACGGCGACAGGAATGTCGCCGGTCCGTCAGACGCGTGACCTCCGGGCAACTCGGCCACCGGCAGATGCGCCCCCGGCAACTTGGTTCCTGCAAAAACCGGTGGGCGTCTCATCTCAAGGCGAATCGAAATTAACTGAACTCGGCGTCGATCAGCTCGCAGAAATGGTGGATCAAAAAGAGATGAGCCTCTTGCGTCGCCGGGCCACATTGGCCGGGGACAATCAGGTCGCAGGTGGCGAGGCCCTTGGCTTTGCCGCCGCCGCGGCCGAGGAAGGCGACGGAGGGGAGGTTGAGGTTTTTTGCCTCGTGGAGGGCGGCGAGAATGTTGGCGGAATTGCCGCTGGTGGTGAGCACGACGAGCAGATCTTCCGGGCGCGCGAAGCCGGCGACTTGGCGCGAGAAGGCGTGTTCGTAGCCGTAGTCGTTGACGACGCAGGTGAGGAGGGAGCCGTCGGCGGAGAGGGCGATAGCTGGCAAGGCGCGGCGGTTTTTGGCGTAACGGCCGACGAGTTCGGTGGAAAAATGGGCGGCCTCAGCGGCGCTGCCGCCATTGCCGCAGATCAGTAATTTTCCGCCGCGGCGGAGCGTCGCGAGTATCATCTGGCCAGCGCGGTCGATCTCCGGGCGAATTTCGGAGAGCGACTGCAAGGTGCGGACGGTTTCGGCGAGGGAGACTTCGAAGGAGCGCATGGTGGGCGAGGGAAAGTAGCGAGTAGCGAGTAGCGGGTAGCGAGTAGAAAAATGGGGTCGGAGACGAGCGAGGGGAATTCGCCGAATCATGCTCGCTACCCGCTCCACGCACCTCAGTACTTTTCAGGGTGCGCCTCCGCAAACTTACGCTCCGCCATTTTCGCAACGTGGGCTTTGCCGCGCTGGAACTGAAGGGGCGGCAGCAGTTTTTGGTCGGGGCGAATGGCCAGGGGAAAACGAATCTGCTCGAGGCGGCGGGTTTTTTGACCGCGCTCCGGTCGTTTCGCGCGGCGGAGAACAAACTGTTGGTCGGCCACGGTGAGCACACGGCGGCGATCGCGTGCGAGCTGGAGCACGAGCGGCAGGGCGAGACGAAGGTCACGATCAAGCTGCGGCCCGACGGCAAGGAGCTGTGGTGCGACAACGAGCGCGTGACGCGGCTCGCGGATTACCTCGGGAAATTTCCGACCGTCGTGTTTTCGTCGCAGGATTTGCAGTTGGTGCGGGGCTCGCCGGCGGGGCGGCGGCGTTGGTTGGACCTGACGTTGGCGGCGATGGACGCGAGGTATTTGCGAGCGTTGCAGACGTTCACGCGGGCGCTCGCGGAGCGGAATGCGTTGTTGAAACGAGGCGTGGCGGACGACGCGCAGCTCTCGGCGTTTGAGCAGACCTTGGCACCGGCGGCAGCGGAGCTCATCAGCCTGCGAGCGGCGGGCCTCAAAGCTCTCGGCGCGTCCTTGGAGAAAAACTACGCGCGCTTGTGTGATGAGGCGGAGCCGGCCGGGCTCACGTATGAGCCGGACTTCGCCGAGCCGTCGGCGGAGGCGTTGCTTGCGCGGCTGGAGTCGGGGCGGTCGCGCGATGCGCAGTTTCGCACGACGCTCGTGGGGCCGCATCGCGATGACTTTCATTTTACCGTGCGACACACCGCGGCGAAGGAGTTTGCTTCAGAGGGGCAGCAGCGCTCGCTGGTGCTCGCGCTGCGCTTGGCGCAGGCGGCGTGGTTTCAGGAAAAGAGCGGTATCCGGCCGGTGCTGCTCGCGGATGATGTCCTGGGCGAACTTGACCCGACACGGCGGCGGCGGTTTTGGTCGGCGATCGACTCGGAATCGCAGGTCATCGCGACGGGGACGAGCTTGCCGGATGCGGTGCTCGGAACGTGGCAGGTGTTTGCGGTGGCGGATGGGGTGTTTACGGAAAAAGTGACGGACCTGGAGGCGACAGCGTGACGCTGGAGCCGTGGCAATGGGCGCTGGCGGTGCTCGCCGCGCTGATCGTGGGGATCTCGAAATCCGGCATCGGCGGGCTCGGGATTCTTGCGGTGGTCCTGTTCACTCTGATGATGCCGGCGAAGCAGGCGACGGGCACGGTGCTGCCGTTGTTGTGCTTCGGCGACATCGTGGCGTCGGCGACCTACGGGCGGCACGCGAAGTGGCTGCACGTGTGGCGGCTGTTTCCGTGGACGGCGGGTGGTGTGGTGCTGGGATGGCTGGCCTTTGATCGGGTGAACGACCGGCAGGCGCAGGGTCTCATCGGCGCGATTTTTCTTGGGTTGGTCGTGACGCAACTCATCCGGCGCAAGTGGGGCGGGCACGAGGCGGAGTATGGCGCGTGGTTTGCTCCGACCATCGGCGTGCTGGCGGGTTTCACGACGCTGGTGGCGAACGCGGCTGGCCCGTTTATGGTAGTCTATATGCTTGCGATGCGGTTGCCGAAACTGGATTGGGTCGGCACAAGCGCGGTATTTTTCCTGCTGCTCAATCTCTTCAAGGTGCCGTTTATGGTCGATCTTGGGCTGATTCATGCGACGAGCTTTACGTTCAACCTCTGGCTGGCTCCGGTGGTGCTCGCGGGGGCGTGGTTCGGGCGGAAACTCGTGTTGAAGATCGATCAACAGGCGTTTGAAAACCTCGCGCTCGCGCTCAGTTTGGTCGCCGGGCTCAATCTCGTTTACACATCATGGCGCGGATGAACGTCAGGCAAATGTGGGCCGCGAAGCTCGCGGGAAAACCGGTGCCGGCGGCGCTGGACGTGCCGGCGAATGGCACGGCCTCGGGGCAGGCGTCGTCGGGGGTACGGGCGCGGACGCCGTTTAGCGGGGTGGTGTTGGGGATCGACCCGTCGCTGCGCGGGACAGGTTTGGCGCTGATTGAATTTGCGGTGGGACGGCAGCCGATTTTGTTGCGGTGTCAGACGGTGAAGGTGCATGTAAAACTGCCGATGGCGGTGGCGCTCGGAGAGATTCATCGGGCGGTGGCGGCGTTTTTGGATGCGGCGAAGGACGTGCGGCACGTGGCGCTGGAGCAGACGATTTTTGTGCAAAATTTTCAGACGGCGCAGATCCTCGGTGCGGCGCGCGGGGCGGCGATCTCGGCGGCGGCGTTGCGGGAGAAACCGGTTTTCGAATACGCACCGTTGCGCGTGAAGCAGGCGGTGGTGGGTGCGGGCCGCGCGAGCAAGGAGCAGATGGCGCGCACGGTAATGGCGCTGCTGGGACACGGGCGCACGCTGGCGCTGGACGAAGCGGACGCGGCGGGCGTGGCGTTGTGCCACGCGTTCACTTGGCGCGAGTGAGGAGGGAAGGAACAAGGACCAAGGACGGAGAAGGGGAGCGGAATTTTTAACCGCTAAGAGATTTCGCCAAGGGGTAAAAGTTTTGGAGTGCGGCGGCGGCTGATCGCCTTCGCAGGGAATCGGAGGTATCGGCTGATCGCCGCCGAGGGGGGCGGTGCGCGCCGCGCGGCGGCGTGCTGGGGCGGACGCCGGTGGAAAGAGGGCGGCGTGCCGACAAGCGGCAGCGCTGCGATGGGGTGAATGGGCTGGTGCTTGTCGCCGTGCCGTGGCGCGGTGGCTGGGGTTATTCGATTCCGGCTCGAGGCCGCGCGACCGTAAAAGTGCGCGGCCCCGTTCAAACGTCAGTGCAACCCGCTCGGTGCAGGTGCTGCGTCACGTGAAACCTGTGACGAGCGAGGACGGAGTTGTCCACTCGCTGGCGCTCGCGGCTACGAGAACGGAGGTGTCCCTCGGCTAACTCAGGACGGCTTTGAGGACTTTGCCGAGGTCGGTCGCGCGGTAGGGTTTCGTCAGGTAGCCGCAGAAGCCCATGTCGAGATACTTGCGCGCCAACTCGTCGTGGTCGTAGCCGCTGGAGAGAATCGCGCGGACTTCGGGGTCAATTTCCTTGAGCGCCTGGAAGCACGCTTCGCCGCTCATGCCACCGGTCACCGTAAGGTCCATGATGACGGCGTCGTAGGGGCGTCCAACATTCAGATACCGTTTGTAGAGGGCGAGAGCGTCGTCGCCGTTTTTCGCGAGATCGAATTTATACTCGAGGCGCGTGAGCATCGTGGCGGTGAGCGCGGAGATCTTCGCATCGTCGTCCATGAAGAGGACGCGACCCGTGCCGAAGCGCGGCGATGCGGCGCGGCGCGCTGGCGCTTCGAGGGAGTGTTCGGCTTTCGGTAGGTAGACGGTGAAGGCGGTACCGACGCCGACCTCGGTGGCGAGTTCGAGTTGGCCGCCGTGTTTGCGCACGATTGAAAGGACCGTGGCGAGACCGAGGCCCGTGCCGTGTTTTTTTGTCGTGAAAAACGGATCGAAGATTTTTTCGACGTGCTCGGGTTTGATGCCGCTGCCGTTGTCGCGTACCGCGAACTCGACGTAATCGCCGGGGGCGAGCGAGGCGACCTGGCCGTCGGTGAGGGTAATGTTGGCGGCGCGGATTTGCAGGCGGGGCCGATGGGGTTCCGGTGGCATGGCCTGCAGGGCGTTGACGATGAGGTTTTGGAAGACTTGGAGAATTTGCGGCTTGTCGACCAGGACCGGCGCGACGCCCTCGGGCACGTCGATCGCAACCTCGGCATTCGACGCGGCGGCGGCGATTTTGAGCGAGTCGGCGAGAATTTCTTGGGCGGCGACGACGGTGGGCGTGCCCACGCCGCCTTTGGCGAAAGCGAGGAGCTGTTTCGTGAGGTCCTTCGCGGTGAGGCACGCGTGCTCGGCGTCGCCGAGGGCGGTGGCGTCGCGGTGGTCTTTGCCGAGGGAAACCGCGCCGAGGATAGTGGTGAGGAGATCGTTGAAATCGTGGGCGACGCCGCCGACGAGGAGGCCGAGCGATTCGCTGCGGTTGGCTTTGACGAGCTCTTCGGGCGTGAGGGTCATCTGCTCGGGGTCGCGGAAAACAATGGCGACGCCGCGCGGTTTACCGTCGGAGCCAAAGGCCGCTCGCGCCGTCCAGACGATGGGGGTCGGAGGTTCGCCTTCGTTCGGTGACGTCAGGGCGTCGGCGCTGATGAGCGGGAGCGGCTGATCGGCCGACAATGCGCGCTCGACGGGATCGTCGCCGGGACGGTTGCTCTGGCGGTTGACGAGTTGAAAGACGTCGCCGAGGGACTGGCCGCGCACGGCGTCGGGGGAGAGGCGGAGCAGCGGGGTGGAGGCGGCGTTGGCAAAAATGATTTTTCCGCGGGCGTCGGTGATCAGCACGGCTTCGGCGAGGGCGCCCAAGGCTGCGGTGACGAGGGCGGCGGGGAGCGCGGGGTCGTCGGGCGAGGTGGCGGCCGAGAGGTCGGAGGGCAGGGCGACGGCGAAGCCGACGACCCGCGCGAGGTCGCGTTTGCGGGTGAGGCTGCGGTGCGCGCCGAAGAGCACGGGCACGGGGTGGCCGTCCTTGCTGCGGAGGCAGACGGCGTCCGTGAAGGAGCTGTGGCCGGGAGCGCGGGTGAGCAGCCAAGCTTCGAGTCCACCGGTCGCCGCCTCGGGCGGGAGTGCGGCGGTGAAGGATACGGCCTCGGGGGCAAGCTCGCCCTCCTCGTAGCCGAGGAGTTTTTCCCAGGCTGGGGAGAACCAGAAAATCTTGCTGGCGAAATCGAGTTCGAAGGCGGCGAGCGGTCCGCCGCCGCTGAGGTCTTGGAGCCGGGCCTCGTTGGCGAGGGCTTCCTCCTCGAGCTGTTTACGATCGGTGATGTCGAGATGGATACCGACGACGCGGGCGAGTTCGCCGGCTGCGGTGATCACCTGAAGACCGCTGCATTGGATCCAAACCCAATGGCCACGCCGATGCTTCATGCGAAACTCGACGTTGAAGGGGCGGGTGCCGACGGTGGGCTTTTTGCCGATTTTGTCGGGTGCCGCGGAGGAGTCTTCGGGGTGGATGAGTTGATGCCAAGTCGCGAGCGTGTCGGGCAATTCGGCGTCGGCGTAGCCCACGATTTTTTTCCACGCAGGGGAAAAGAGCACCCGGTCGCTCGAGAGGTGAAGGTCGAAAAAGCCGGTGGTGCCTTGGTCGGCGAGCAATGCGAAGCCCGCAGTGGCTTCGTTCAGATCAGAAGCGATGACGGGTGGCGTCGCGAGAGTCTGGGTGTTACGACTAGTGGAGGCCTCACTCAAGTTAACTGGCATCCAGCCACGCGCCGCAGCGCTTGGCGAGGAAATCGATGTAGGCCGGATGGTCGTTGAGGCACGGAATCGCGGTGAACGATTCGCCGCCGGCTTCTTCGAATTCTTCGGCTCCGCGGACGCGGATTTCTTCGAGGGTTTCGAGGCAGTCGGTCACGAAGGCCGGGGTCATGACGAGCATGCGTTTACGACCCTCGCCCGCGAGGCGTTTTAATTCGAAGTCGGTATACGGAGTGAGCCACGGTTCACCGGCGATGCGCGATTGAAACGCGATGGACCAGCGGGCGGGATCGAGTCCGGCGCGTTGGGCGAAGAGCTGGGTGGTGCGGGTGACCTGGGCCTTGTAGCAGGTCGCGTGGGCGGGCGAACAGGTGTTGCAACAATCGGGTGTGACGAGGCAGTGGGCCTTCGAGGAGTCGCCTTTGGTGAGATGGCGTTGCGGGATGCTGTGGTAACTGAACATGAGGTGATCGTGGGGCTGCGCCAGATACGGGCGGGCGCTGGCGACGAGGGCGTCGATGTAGTCGGGTTCGGCGTAGAACGGATGGACGCAGGCGACCTTCATGGTGGGCGCGAGCTTGGCGGCGACCCGGCGGACTTTGACCACGACGGTTTCCCAGCTCGACATCGCGTAGTGCGGGTATTGCGGGAAGAGCAGGACTTCGTTGACGCCCGCCGCGATGAGGCGGCGGACCGCGTCGGGGATCGACGGATTGCCGTAGTTCATGGCGAGGTCGACCGGGGCGCTCAGGCGTTTTTGGAGTGCGGCCTGGGTGAGCTTGCTCGTGACGATCAACGGGGAGCCAGCGTCGGTCCAAATGGTGGAGTAGGCGTGGGCGGAGTTTTTGGCGCGAAACGGGATGATAATGCCGTTGACCAACACACTCCGGAGGAAGGCCGAGCCAGGTCGGTCGATGACGCGCTCATCGCCGAGGAATTCGCGCAGGTAGCGCTTGACGTCCGGGACAGAGGTGGAATCGGGCGAGCCGAGGTTGAGGAGGAGGATAGCGCGTTGAGCCATACAGGCCGAGACTTGTCCGCAGGAAATCGGCGATGTCAAATGGCGGCGGCGCGGCGCAGGCGATCGTTGATGGCATCGGCGAGGCCAGCGCGGCCCGGGGCGAGTTCGATGTGCAGGCGGGTGAAGCCGGCTTGGTCGAGCTCGCGCAGAAGGGCGAAGAGTCGCTGGGCCACCCGGGGCAGGTCTCCGCGGTGATTAAACCAATGGATATTTTTTCCGCGGAGGACAGGGGGCTTCGCGATGAACACCCAAGCCTCGCGCGGATCGCCCGAGGAGACCGTGCGCGTGGTGAGGCGGGTGTGCAGCTGCACGGGCGTGCGCGGGCTGTAGTGGCGCGTGAGCAACCCGGGAGCGATTTGGGCGACTGCGGTGGCTGGAGTGCGGCGACGCGGTGGAGCGAGCACGGGGACGCCGAGGGCTTGTTCGAGTTGTGCGCGGGTGATTGCGCCGGGGCGAAGGACGCGGGGGCGCGCGGGCTGGCGGAGGTCGACGATGGTGGATTCGAGACCGACCGAGCAGGGGCCGCCGTCGAGGATGTGGCTGATTTTCTCGCCGAGGCCGTCACGCACGTGTTGGGCGGTGGTGGGGCTCACGTAGCCGAACGGGTTCGCGCTCGGGGCGGCGAGCGGCACGCCCGCGAGTCGGAGGAGGCGACGGAAGAGGGGATGAGCGGGCATGCGGACGGCGACACTCGGGAGACCGGCGGACACGATCGCGGGCACGAGCGCGGTCTTCGCCAGCACGAGTGTGAGCGGGCCGGGCCAGAATGTCTTCGCGAGCACGAGGGCGGCGGGGTTGACGACTGCGAGTTTGGCGAGGTCCGAGATCGCCTCGATGTGCACGATCAGCGGGTCGGTTTGGGGACGCGCCTTTGCGAGGAAGATGTGCTCGCAGGCGGCGGGGTCGAGGGCGTTGGCGGCGAGGCCGTAGACGGTTTCGGTCGGAGCGGCGACGAGTCCGCCCGAGCGCAACACGCGAGCGAGCGTCGCGAGATTGCGTGGCGTGCCCGCGTAGGTGCGCGCGCGGAGTGGGCGTGGGCGAACGGAGGGCAGAGCCTTTGAACGTGCGGGCATCGGGGGCCTGTGGTGCCAGCGGGATCGTGCGGCGGCAAGCCCAGCGCGGCGTATCCGGTGGTGATGCTCCGCTGCGACGGGTTGCGATGGGTTAAGCGGAAACAATCCCTCGGTGAGAATTTACGTTTTACCTCGGTCCATCCGTGGTCATCCGTAGGTTCTCTATTTTTCCATGAGCACCACCCGCAAACCTGTCCTCCTCGTCATCCGTGATGGCTGGGGTAAGAATCCTCACACTGAGCAAAACGCGACCAACGCCGTGTTCCTCGCCAAGAAGGCATGCGACGATGCGTTGCAGGCGAAGTATCCGCACACGCTCGTCTCCGCGAGCGGTCTCGATGTGGGGCTGCCCGAAGGGCAGATGGGTAATTCCGAGGTGGGTCATGAAAACATCGGCGCGGGTCGGATCGTCGATCAGGAGCTGGTGCGGCTGAATAAACTATTTTCCGAAAAACAACTCGCGACTAATCCCGTCTGGCACGCGGTGGTGGCCCGCGTAAAGGCGTCGCCGACGGCGAAGCTGCACGTCATGGGCATCGTGTCCGACGGCGGGGTGCACGGCATGCTCGAGCATCTCTACGGAATTTTGCAGCAAGCGAAGGACGATGGTCTGACGAAGGCGCAAGTGTTCATCCACGGATTCACGGATGGCCGCGACACGGCGCCGCAGAGCGGGCTGGCGTTTGTCGAGCAGGTCGAAGCCAAGTGCCGCGAGATCGGCGTCGGTACGATCGCCACGATCTGCGGGCGTTTCTGGGCGATGGACCGCGACAACCGTTGGGAGCGCGTGCAGAAGGCCTACGACATGTTGAGTGGCCGCCAAGCGGTGGCGACGGCGACGAGCGCGGCCGAAGCGATCGAGCATTACTACCAGAACCCGCTCAGCCCGACGCAGAATGGCGACGAGTTTGTGCCGGCTACGTGGATCGTGGGCGCGGCAGGGAAACCGCTCGCGACATTTGCGGATGGTGACGCGGTGCTGTTCTATAATTATCGCGGAGACCGTCCACGCGAGATCACTAAGGCGTTTGTGCTGGATGGCTTCAAGGCGTTCGACCGCGGGGCGAAGCTCGATCTCTACTACGCGACGATGACCGAGTATGAGCACGGGCTGCCGGTGCACATCATCTCGGGCAAACCGGCGAAGTTGAAAAACATCCTCGGCGAAGTCGTGAGCGCGGCTGGCATCGGGCAGTTTCGCTGCGCCGAAACCGAGAAGAATCCGCACGTGACGTTTTTCTTTAACAACTACCGCGGGGAGCCGTTTCCCGGTGAAGACCGCGCGTGTCCCGCGAGCCCGCCAGTGGCGACCTACGATCTGCAGCCGGAGATGTCGGCGGCGGAGGTGACGGCCGCGGCCAAGGCGGCGATTCTGTCAGGGAAATATGGATTCATCGCGGTGAACTTCGCGAATCCCGACATGGTGGGGCACACGGGCTCGTTGCCCGCGACTATCAAGGCCGTCGAGGCGACGGATGCGGGCGTGGGCGAGTTGCTCGCCGCGATCGCGCAGGTGGGCGGCAAGGCCGTCGTCTGTGCGGACCACGGCAACGCCGAGCAGATGTGGGACCCGATCACGCGCGGCCCGCACACCGCGCACACGCTGAATCTTGTCGAGGTCTTTGCAGTGGGCGAAGGTTTGGTCGCGGGGAAAACCACGATGCGCAGCGGCGGTCGGCTCGGGGACATCGCGCCGACGGTGCTTCATTTAATGGGGCTGCCGAAGCCGGTGGAGATGACAGGCGAGAGCCTAGTGGTGGGCTAAGTCGGCGGGTGATTAGCACCGAGAATCTGTTTGCGCACCCTTCGCCGGGTGCGTTCTCCTGTCCGACTCATTTTGACCATGCACCGCTCCCATCACTGTGCCCAGCTCACCCCTACCGATCTCGGCGCGACCGTTTCGCTCCTGGGTTGGGTGGATTCCATCCGCGATCACGGCGGGATTCTCTTTATCGATTTGCGCGACCGCAAAGGCATCACGCAGGTGATGTTTGACCCGAAGGCAAATCCGGCGATCGGCGAGCAAGCCGCGCACCTGAAGCCGGAGTCGGTGATCGGGATCAAGGGCAAGGTCGTCGCGCGCCCCGAGGGCACGGTGAACGCGGCGCTGCCCACGGGCGGAGTCGAGGTCGATGCGACTGAGCTAACGATCCATAATATTTCCGACACGCCGCCGTTTCCGCTCGACGACGTGGGCGGTGACAAGGTGAACGAGGACATGCGGCTGACGTATCGTTATCTCGATCTGCGCCGTCCGAAGATGCGGAAGAATCTGCACGTGCGCCACAAGGCGGCGAAGTCGATCCGTGATTATTTTGACTCCCAAGAGTTCATCGAAGTGGAGACGCCGGCCCTGTTTAAGAGCACGCCGGAAGGTGCGCGCGAGTATCTGGTGCCGTCGCGGATTCATCCGGGGCAGTTCTACGCACTGTCGCAGTCGCCGCAGCAGTTTAAGCAGATTCTCATGGTGGCGGGAGTGGAGAAATATTTCCAAATCGCGCGCTGCTTCCGCGACGAAGATTTGCGTTCGGATCGGCAGATGGAGTTCACGCAGGTGGACGTCGAGGCTTCGTTCGTCACGCGCGAAGACATCTACGCGCTGTTCGAGGGCATGCTGAAGAAACTCTGGCAGGACGTGCTGGGTCAGGACATCTCGACGCCATTCGTGCGCATGCCGTTCCACGATGCGATGAACCGCTTCGGGGTGGATAAACCCGATGTGCGCTTCGGCATGGAGCTCGTGGACTTCACTGAGTTGTTCAAGACCTCCGGGTTCAAGGTGTTTGCCTCGACGGCGACCGGCGGTGGCGCCATCAAGGCGATCAATGCCAAGGGGCTCGCCGATCTCACGCAAGGTGAGCTCAAGACGCTCGAGGAAATCGCGAAATCGCTCGGTGCGAAGGGACTCGCTTTCATCAAAGTCGAAGGCGGCGAGTGGAAATCGCCGATCGTGAAATTCTTCTCGGAGACGGAAAAGGCGGCGTTGACCGCCCAGCTCGGTGTGACCGAAGGCGACATGATTTTCTTCGCGGCTGCGCCGTGGGAAAAAGCGTGCGCGATCTTGGGCCGGATCCGCCTCGAGGCGGCGCAACTGCTCGTGAAGCGGGGCAAAATGACGATCCGGCACGACGACTGGAAATTTCTGTGGGTCGTCGATTTTCCGTTGATGAGCCACGACGAGGCGGAGAACCGCTACGTCGCGACGCATCATCCGTTCACCGCACCCGTCGCGGAGGATGCGGCGTATCTCGACAGCGACCCGAAGAAAGTTCGCGGTCAGCATTATGACGTTGTCCTCAACGGCATGGAACTCGGGGGAGGCTCGATCCGCATTCACAATCCGGCGATGCAGAAAAAGATTTTTGAAGATGTGCTCAAGATCCCAGCCGACGTGGTGGAAAGCCGATTTGGCTACATGTTGAAGGCGTTTACCTATGGCGCGCCGCCGCACGGTGGCATCGCGTTCGGTTTGGACCGGATGTGTGCTTTGCTCTGCGGCACGACGAGCATTCGTGACGTGATCGCATTTCCGAAAACTCAAAAAGGCCAGGATCTCATGGCGCAGAGCCCGACACCAGTCACGGCGAAGCAGCTGAAGGATCTGCACATTGCTATCGTGATGCCCGAGTGAGCTCGGTGGTCGCGATGCCACGAGTGACTTTTTGCGGCGAGCCGGAAGTGCGGATCCTCGCTTGCGCATGACCTTGGCGAATCTACGCTCTGATCAGGAATTTCAACCCATCACACTCGCATGAAACTCATCATCGCCATCATCAAGCCATTCAAGCTGGAGGACGTAAAAGCAGCGCTCGCCGAGGCCGGGATCGAGGGGATGACCGTGACCGAAGTCAAAGGCTTCGGCCGCCAAAAGGGACACACGGAGATCTATCGTGGCAATGAATACACCGTCGATTTTCTGCCCAAGGTGAAAATCGAAGTGGCCGTGGCTGATGAGGTTGCTGGCAAGGCGGTCGAGCTCATCGTCAAAGCCGCGAAGACTGGAAAGATCGGCGACGGTAAAGTGTTTATCCTCCCGCTGGAGGAAGTGGTGCGCATCCGGACGGACGAGCGGGGCGAGGCGGCGGTCTGAGTCTGAATCGGGGCGATGGGTACTGCGTTGATTGGCGTCTAGCGGTGACTCCGCTTGGGCTCTGTCATAAACTTTGATTGATCGATTCATCAAAGACGTGACTAGCATGAATAATACTACTGAGTGGGTGGTCCCTTATGCGAATAACCAGTGCTTACCTTCGTCCTATTCTCATCTCACTTTTTCTCGGGCTGCTGTGCTCTCTAGGGGTGCGAGGCGAGTCCGCGGCGGCTGCGCCGGTGGTGCCCGTCGCGCTGGCTCCGACGGTGGAGCAACGGCTGGCGAGTTTGGAGGCTTATCTGGCTAATACCGATCCGACCGCGGCTCTGAAAAACGCCCGCGGCGAAATTCCGCCGGGGCTGACCACACCCAGCGCTGGCGTCGCCGGACCGGGCCACAACGCGTGGATGATGGTCAGTGCGGCGCTCGTGCTGTTCATGACGCTCCCGGGGTTGGCGCTTTTTTACGGCGGACTGGTGCGGGCGAAAAATGTGCTGTCGATCATGGGCTGGTGCCTGGGCATCACGAGTGTGGTCACGGTGCTGTGGTGGGCCGTGGGATACAGTTTGGTTTTTGGCAAAAGCTTTGACAGCGCCTACCTCGGAGGCTCGGAGCACTTCTTTCTCAAGGGCGTGGGGGGTGCCCCCAATCCGAATTATTCGTTTTGGGTTTCGCACAATGTTTTCGCGATGTTTCAGCTGATGTTTGCGATCATCACGCCGGCAGTGATTGTCGGCGCGGTGGTGGAGCGCATGAAGTTCTCCGCGGTGCTCGCGTTCACCGTGCTCTGGGTGCTGTTGGTGTATTGTCCCCTCGCGCACATGGTGTGGGGCGCAAACGGATTGATGAACGGTCTAGCCAATCCCGCCGCCTCAATCAAGGCGATCGATTTCGCGGGCGGCTTGGTCGTGGAGATGGCGTCCGGTTGGTCGGCGTTGGTGTTGTGTATCGTGCTGGGTCCACGGCTTGGTTTCGGCAAGACACCCATGCCGCCACATAGTCTGGTGCTCTGTATGGTGGGGACGGGCCTGCTGTGGGTGGGCTGGTATGGATTCAACGCGGGGTCGGCGGTCGCGGCGGATGGCATCGCCGGTAATGCTTTTATGGCGACGACGATTGCCGCGGCGGTGGCCGCGGGCACGTGGGCGGGGTTGGAGTATTATTTGCGCGGCAAGGCCAGTGTGCTCGGATTCTGTTCGGGTGCGGTGGCGGGGTTGGTGGCGATTACGCCGGCGTGCGGCTTTATCGATGCAACGGCGGCGGTTTGGGTGGGGCTGGCAGGCGGCACCTTGCCGTTCTTTGCCTGCACCAAGCTGAAGGGTTGGCTGCGCTACGACGACGCGTTGGACGTCTTTGGCGTCCATGGCGTGGGCGGCACGATCGGGATGCTCCTCACCGGCGTGTTTGCTGATGTCGCGATTAACGGAAATCTCGCCACTCACCTCAGCGCTTCAGTCGGGCGCACGTTGTGGATTGAGCAACTCAAGGGGATGGGCGTCGCCTTGGCTCTGGCGGTCGGCGGAACGTTGGCCATTGCCCTCGTGCTGCGTGCGACCATCGGTCTGAGACCCACGATCGAGGCGGAGCAGGAAGGTCTCGATCTGACCGACCACGGGGAGCACGGGTACATCTACGATGCCAGCAACATCTGAGTTGCTCCCATGAAACTCATTGTTGCGGTCATCAAGCCGTTCAAACTCGAAGAGGTCAAAGACGCGCTCGCGGCAGTCGGCGTGGAAGGCCTGACGGTGAGCGAAGTTAAAGGCTTCGGCCGGCAAAAAGGCCACACGGAGATCTACCGTGGCAA
>CAMATV010000032.1 GCA_945861235.1 Opitutus sp. GAS368 | reverse complement strand
AGATTCGCAGTGGATCACGAATGAGGCTTCGCGGGCGGATGTGCACCGCTGGCGTCGGCTCTTTCCCGGCATCGCCGTCGGGGCGCTGACGGTTTTGAAGGATAACCCACGGCTCACGGCGCGGCGGGCCGGGGAGGCGGAGTGGTGTCCATGGCGCTTTGTATTCGACGGACTGTTGCGGACGGTCGTCGACAAGAACCTCCCGGCGGTCTTCACGGATGAATTTCGCGAACGCACCATCGTCGTGACGACTCCGCATGGCGGCTTGGGCTATGTGCGCAAACTGCGCGATATGGGGATTAAGGTGTGGTGTTTCGAGTCCGCGACGCAGCGGGTCGCCTTCAGCGATTTTCGGAAGAAGTGTGCGGAAGAACGGATCGCGGGCGTGTATTTCGAGGGCGGCGCGCAACTCCTCAGCGAATTAGTGCGCGCGCGGCAGCTGGATTACCTGTTCAATTATCGTGCGCCCCTGTTTTTTGCGGATGACAAGGCCAAGAGCGTTTTTGGCGGTATGCGTCCGGAGCGGCTGGACCAGGGCGTGCGGTTGGTGGACGTGCGCCACGAGTCTTTTGGTGAGGATGCCTTAATGCGCGGGCGCGTGGTGTTTCCGGAGAAGATGGTGATCGATGAAACTTTTTTTGGCGTCCGGTAACGCGCACAAGGCGGTCGAGCTGCAAACGCTCGCGTTTGCGGAAAATTTGTCGATCGAGATGGTCTCTGCGCGGGCAGTGGGCGGCATGCCGGACGTCGCGGAGGACACGGGGACCTTTGTGGGCAATGCGCGCAAGAAGGCGCTCGCGTTGCGGACGAAATTGCCGGCGGACGCGTGGGTGCTCGCGGACGACAGCGGACTGTGTGTGGATGCACTGGGCGGTGGTCCTGGAGTGGAGTCGGCCTACTATGCTGGATCGCAGGGCGTGGGTGCGGATAATCTGGCGAAGTTGATTGCGACGATGAAGGGAGTGCCGGCCGAACGGCGCGGAGCGTACTTTGTGTGCGTGCTTTTCATCGCGGGACCGGGTGGGGTTGAGCATGTTTTCGAAGGAAAATGCCTCGGAAGACTGAGCGAGGAGCCGCGAGGTGGGGCAGGCTTTGGCTATGATCCGCTCTTCTTGCCGGAGGGGCACACCGCGAGTTTCGCGGAGTTGGGTGACGCGGTGAAAAACGCGATCAGTCACCGGGCCCGAGCGTGGACGCAGTTGGCGGAGTGGCTGCGCCGCATTCGGTAAGACGGACGGGCGGTCAGGGCGGCACGAAGGCGAGGGCGAGGTGGAGGGCGAGCCAAAAAATGCTCGGCCGCGGATTCAGGCGATCGCGTGGGGATCCGCCGAAGAGAGCGAGGTGCGTCAAAACTTTCGACATTGGGCGGTGGGCGCGATTGGCTGTCCGACTCGACATGAAGTCCTTCTACATCACTACCGCCATCGACTATGCGAACGGTTCGCCACACCTGGGCCACGCCTATGAAAAAGTCCTGACGGACACCATTGCGCGTTTTCGGCGGCAGATGGGGGACCGGGTGCATTTCCTGACCGGGGTCGACGAACACGGTCAAAAAGTGCAGGCGAGTGCCAAGAAGAAGGGGATACCGCCCCAACAATTTTGTGACGAAGTGAGCGAGGAGTTTCGCGCGCTGTTGCCGAAGCTGAATATTTCCAACGACGATTTCATTCGCACCACCGAAGAGCGGCACAAGCAAGTCGTGCGGGCGGTACTCCAGCAACTCTTCGACAAGGGCGAAATCTACAAAGCGGAATACACGGGGTTTTACTCGACCCGGCAGGAGCAATTCTTGCAGGAGAAGGACCGGCTGCCGGACGGCACGTGGCCGGAGCTCTTCGGTGAAGTGACCGAGATTGCGGAGTCGAACTACTTCTTCAGACTGAAGCAGTATCAGGAGTGGCTCGTGGACTTCCTGGCGAAGAACGAGAATTTTATTTTCCCACAATATCGGCAGAAGCAAGTGCAGGAATTTTTGAAGGAGCCTCTGAACGATCTGTGCATCTCGCGTCCGCGGGAGCGGTTGGAGTGGGGTATTTCGCTGCCGTTCGACGACGGCTACGTGACCTACGTGTGGTTCGATGCGCTGCTGAATTACTATTCAGCGGTGGTGGATCGTCCCGAGATTTGGGCGGAGGCGCACCATGTGATCGGTAAGGATATTCTGGTGCCGCCGCATGCGGTCTATTGGCCGATCATGCTCAAGGCGGCGGGGATTTCCCTGCCGAAGGGAATCATCGCCCATGGTTGGTGGATGACGCGTGGATCGAAAATGTCGAAGAGCACGGGTAATGCGCTCAATCCGCTCGACCTCGTGGCCGAGTTTGGGGCCGACGCCTTTCGGTATTTTCTCATTCGTGAAATGAACGTTGGGCAAGACAGCGACTTCACGCGCGAGCAGTTTTTGGTGCGCTACAATAGCGAACTCGCGAATAATTTCGGGAATCTTGTGAATCGCACGCTGAACATGACCACGCGTTTTTCTGCGGGTGTCGTGCCGGCGGCGGAAGTCGAAGAAGAGCTCGAGAAGAGTCTGCGGGACCTCTGGACCAAGACTCGCGACGAGTTTATCCCGCAGTGCGAAGGCTATCAGTTTCACACGGCGCTCGAGCGGGCGATGGTGTTTCTGACCGAGACGAATGCCTACATTGAAAAGCGGGCGCCTTGGAAGCTCGGTAAGTCGACCGAAGCGAAAGATCAGGCGCTGCTGCGCACGGTGCTGGCCACCATCGCAGAAGCCTTGCGGCTGGTGGTCGCCGCCGTGCAACACGTGATGCCATCCACGACGGAGAAAATCAACGCGGTGCTCGGCTACACGCCGGGTGCCGTGTGGCGTGACGAATTGAATTGGGGTGGCAAACTCACGGGCGCAAAGGTCGCGGGTGCGTTGGTGCTGTTTCCGCGGCCGGCACCGCCGGAGAAGGCACCGGCACCGGTGGCCAAGGCGTAGGGGCGAGCGCGTCGGCAATGGAAAACGCGTGGTGGCGGAATCCTCTGCAAGCCGGCTCCTACCTATGACGATACTTCCGATTCATCCCGCTCAGAACGCGTCACCGGATGCGTTACGCGCGTTTTTGACGCAGTGTCGAGATGCGGCGGTGCGCGCGGGCCGGGCCAAGTTGGTGAGCATCTCGCTGGCGGTCGACGCGCTTGATCCGCTGGCGGTGTTGGAGTCGATTTTTGAGCCGGGTGAGCCGCATTTCTATACGGAACGACCGGGGATTGAGACCGCGATTGCCGGAGCGGAAGTGGCAGTGGCGTTTGAGGCGAAGGGGCCGGAGCGATTTGCGGCCGTGCAACGTTTCGTCGACGAGACGCTCGCGCAGACAATCGCGGTGGGCGATGTGAACGCGCCGTTTGGCGGTCCGCATTTTTTTGCGGGGTTCGCGTTCCGTGATGAGGTTGAGGCAGGAGAGCGATTTCCGGCGGCGCGGGTGTTTGTGCCGCGCTGGCAGGTGGCCAAGGCGGGAACGACGACGACCGCAGTGGCGAATTTTCTGGTCGCGCCGGAGGTGGATCTCACCGCGTTGGCGGACCGGGTGTGGCGGGCCCATGCGAAGTTTAAGGGCTTCCGGTATCGTGAGACCAATGGGATGGAGAGTGGGGAGCAAGCGGCCCCCTGTTTCACGACGGCGGAGGCCGGTGATTATCGCGTGGTGGTGGCGCGGGCTCTGGAGCGAATCGGCAGCGGGGAATTCAGAAAAATCGTGTTGGCGCGGGCGCTGGATTTACAGGCGGATCAGCCGCTGCATCCGCTGCGGGTGCTCAACGGGCTGCGGCAGCGGTTTCCCGACTGTTATTCTTTCTCGTTCGCGAATGGGGATGGACCGAGTTTTATCGGGGCGAGTCCGGAGCGTTTGGTGCGGGTGAGTAAGGGCGTGCTGGAGACGGAGGCGCTGGCGGGATCGATCCGCCGGGGCGCGGGCGCGAGTGAGGATGCGGCGCTCGCGGCGGTGTTGCGCGGGAGTGAGAAGGATTTGCGGGAACAGCGAGACGTGCTCGATGACATCGTGGCACGGCTCACGCCGCTGGGACTGGAGCTGGAATTTTCGCCGGAGCCACAGTTGCGGCGGCTGGCGAATGTCCAGCACTTGAATACACCGGTGCGCGCGGCGCTGCCGGACGCGGTGCGTTTGCTCGACGTGCTCGCGGCGCTGCATCCGACGCCGGCGGTCGGGGGGAGTCCGCGGGAGGCAGCGGTCGGGTGTATCCGGGAACTGGAGGGATTTCCGCGTGGGCTCTATGCGGGGGCGCTGGGTTGGCTCAACGCCCGGGGTGGGGGGGAGTTTTTTGTGGGTATTAGATCAGCGTTGGTGGAGGGAGCGACGGCCCGGATTTACGCCGGCGCGGGGATCGTCGCGGGATCGACGCCCGAGAAGGAGTTTGCGGAAACCGAGCTGAAGTTTAAGGCCATGCGCGACGCCCTGCTCACACCATGAACGCTCCGACTCATTTCGATTTCAGTAATGTGAATTCACTCTGGTGTAGTGTGCTCGCGGAGACGTTGAGGCGGCTCGGCGTGCGGCAGGCGGTGATTTCTCCGGGGTCGCGGTCGACGCCGCTGACGTTTGCCTTGGTGCGGCAGCCGGAGATTGCGACGGTGGCGGTGCTCGACGAGCGGTCGGCGGCGTTTTTTGCACTGGGAATCGCGAAGCGCGAGGGGCGGCCGACGGTGCTGGTGTGCACGAGCGGCACGGCGGGGGCGAATTACTTTCCGGCTGTGATCGAGGCGCAGGAAAGTGGGGTGCCGTTGCTCGTGATCACGGCGGATCGTCCTCCCGAGATGCGGGCGTGTGCGTCGGGGCAGACGATCGACCAGCAGCAGTTGTTTGGTAGCCACGTGAATTTTTTTCATGAATTCGCGGTGCCGGAGGCGAGCGAGACGCGGTTGAGTTACTTGCGACAGACGGTGGCGCACGCCGTGGGGCGGACGATGGGTTCGGGGGGCGGTCCGGTGCATTTGAATGCGCCGTTTCGCGATCCGCTGCCGCCGATCGACGATGGCGGGATCACGGCGAGGGCGGTCGAGGGAATCGACTGGGAGCGGTTTTTTTCGCACGTTGGACCGCCGGGCGAGCGTGCGCTGTATGCGAAGGTGCCTCGGTTGATGACGGACGGGCACGGCGTGATCGTCGCTGGGCCGGCGCAGCCCGCCGATCCGGCGGCGTATGCGGCGGCGGTGGGAGACATTGCGCGCCGTCTCGGGTGGCCGGTGTTGGCCGACGGTCTGTCGCCGTTGCGACATTATGCGAACGTCGTGCCGCAGTTGGTAACGACCTACGACGCGATTTTGCGGAACGCCAACACGGCTGAGCGGCTGCGACCGGAGAGCGTGCTGTGTTTGGGGGGCTGGCCGACGAGCAAGGTGTTGCGCGAGTGGCTGCAGACGGCGGATGCGCCGACGCTGCTGGTCAGCGAGCGGGGCGACAACCGCGACGCATTACACGGGCGCACGCGGCACGTGGCCGTGTCCTTGGCTGCGCTCGTGACGCAGTTGCCGGTGGCGACCGATCCCAATGGCTACGAGCGCATGTGGGCGTCGTACGAGCGCAAGGTGCGTCTGGCGCTCGATGCACGGTTGGCGGGGACGACCGCGATGTTTGAGGCGAAGGCGGCGTGGTTGCTGGCGCAGCACCTGCCGGCGGGAACGCCGTGGTTGGTTTCAAATTCGATGCCGGTGCGGGACGCGGAATATGTCGTGCCGGCGGGGAGTCGCGGGCTTCGTCCGCTCTGCAATCGCGGGGCCAATGGGATCGATGGCACTCTGTCTACGGCGCTGGGTGTGGCGCATGGTGCCGGGCGGGCGGCGGTGTTGCTCACGGGCGATCTCGCGCTGTTGCACGACACGAACGGCTTCTTGATTCGGCCGAAGTTGCGCGGGGCGCTGACGATTGTGTTGATCAACAATCACGGCGGCGGAATTTTCGGTCACCTGCCGGTTGCGCAGTTCGAGCCGCCCTTCGAGGAATATTTTGCGACGCCGCAGGAAGTGGACTTCGCGAAATGGGTGTCGGCTTACGGTGGGGAGCACGTCGCGGTGCGCGACTGGGCACATTTCACGGAACTGGTGACTACGCTGCCGGCGAGTGGGATTCGCGTACTGGAGGTGCCGACGGATCGCCAGGCCGATGCGGCGATGCGGAAGCAGTTGTTCGCCGACGTCGCGGCGGTGCTGGGGTAGGGCGAACAGGGAGACGCGCGCCTGCAGTCGGCGCCCAGCCAGCTTCTACAATTGGATGGGGAGACCGACCTCGATGATCTGCATCGGGGGGAGGTTGTAGTAGTCGCGGGCTTGGCGGGCGTTGCGGCTAAGGAAGCCGTAGAAGTGTTTTTGCCACTCCCACATGTCGGCTTCGCCACCGGTGATGATCATCTCGCGATTGAAATAATAGGTCGCCTCGTTGGGCTTTAGCGGCACGCCGGCGTCACGAATGCGCTCGATCAGGGACGCGACGTCGGGTGATTCCATGTAGCCGTAGTGGGCGATGGCGCGCCACACGCCTTCGCCGATTTCGCGGACTTCGAGGCGGTCGCTAGCGGCCACCTGGGGTACTTCCTTGGCGGTGACGCTGAGGAGCACGACGATTTCGTGGAGGACCTTGTTGGCTTTGACGTGATGGAGCAGGACGAGGGGAGTGCCGCGGGGATTTCCGGCCATGAAAACACCCGTGCCGCGGACGCGGATGACGTGCTTGCTGGCGGCGATGTTGCACAGCTCAGCCTCGGTGATTTCGTTGGCGTAGACTTTGCGGAAAATTTCCGTCTTCCCGGATTTCCACGTGTGCATGATGGCGATGACCGCTGCGGCAATGGCGATCGGGAGCCAGCCGCCGTCCATGAATTTGTGCAACGTGGCGACGAAGAAGACCGCATCGATGCACATAAAGATAGTGCAGAGGGCGAGGGCGCGCCAGAGGGGCCATTTCCACGAGTGGCGCATCACGATGTAAAACGCGTAGGTTGTGACGATCATCGTGCCGGTGACCGCGATGCCGTAGGCGGAGGCGAGGCGGTCGCTAGAACCAAAGTTGAGGACGACGGCAATCGAGGCGAGCGCGAGGGCGGTGTTGATCAACGGCACATAAATTTGACCGACTTGGTCGGCATTGGTGTGCGTGACCGTCAGCCGGGGAAAGTAGCCGAGTTGGATCGCTGAGCGAGTCAGGGAATACGCGCCGGAGATCACGGCTTGGCTCGCGATAATGGCGGCGGCGATCGAAAGCAGGGTGAGTGCGAGCTGGCCCCAGCCGGGCGGGGCGAGGGCGAAAAAGGGATTCGCGGTCGAATCAGGGTGGCCGATGACGTAGGCACCTTGGCCGTAGTAGTTCAGCAGGAGGCCGGGGAAGGCGAAAAAATACCAAGCCTGCCCAATCGCGCGGTGTCCGAAATGGCCCATGTCGGCGTAAAGCGCTTCGGCACCGGTCACGCACAGCACGACCGAACCAAGGATGATTATGGCCCCGCCGGGATGTGAAATGAGGAGCTTGAAGCCAAGGAGCGGGTTCAGCGCGGCAAAGACCTGCGGGGCGTCCTTGATTTGCCAGAGCCCGAGCAGCCCCAGGGTGAGGAACCAGACGACCATTACAGGGCCGAAAATACCTCCGATGGTTTTGGAACCTTTGCGTTGAAACCAAAAAAGACCGGCGAGAATGATGGAAGCAATGGTCGTGATGTAGGGAGTGAAGGCGGGACTGAAGCCCTTCAGGCCTTCGGCCGCGCTGAGCACAGAAATGGCGGGGGTGATGACGCTATCGCCATAGAGGAGCGCGGCACCGATCAGGATAACCAGCACGGTGAAGCCGATCTTGCTGTTGGGTTTCGTCGAATCGGTTTTGGAGTGACTCAGGGCGAGGAGGGCGAAAACCCCGCCTTCGCCGCGGTTGTCGGCGCGCATGACGAAGCCGATGTATTTGAGACACACGACGAGGAGGAGCGCCCACGTCATGAGCGAGAGGATGCCGAGTACGCCCTCGGCGCGCTCGCCGGGTGCGAGCTGCGCGAGGCACTCCTTCATGGCGTAGAGGGGGCTCGTGCCAATGTCGCCAAAGACGACGCCGAGCGCACCCACGCACAGCGCGGCTTGTGCCCCAGTCTTGATTGGCGTAGGCGAGGGAGCCCTCATAGAAAGGTGGAGTATCCCGTAAGTGGGGGGCGGCTCCAAGCAGTTTTATGGGTGGGCCAAAATCAGCTTGCTATAGAGGATACTGCTCTGGCCGGTGGACAATTCGCCTGAAAACTCCACGCTCCCCTGCCATGACTCCCGATTGGAAAGTTGCGAAGACTTACACCGACATCCTTTACCACAAAGCTGGCGGCATCGCCAAAGTGACGATTAACCGACCGGAGAAGCGGAATGCGTTTCGGCCGGAGACGGTCACGCAAATGTTCGCTGCCTTCAGCGACGCGCGCGAAGACCCGGCCATTGGCGTCGTGCTGCTCACCGGAGCCGGACCGCATACGGATGGGAAGTACGCGTTTTGCGCGGGCGGCGATCAAAGCGTCCGCGGGCACGCCGGTTACATTGGTGACGATGGGGTGCCGCGGCTGAATGTGCTGGATCTGCAGAAGCTCATCCGCTCGATGCCCAAAGTCGTGATCGCGCTGGTGGCGGGTTACGCGATCGGGGGCGGTCACGTGCTGCACGTCGTGTGCGATCTGAGCCTCGCGGCGGACAACGCAATCTTCGGCCAAGTGGGTCCGAAGATGGGCAGCTTCGACGGCGGATTTGGGTCGAGCTACTTGGCGCGAGTGGTCGGCCAGAAGAAGGCGCGAGAAATTTGGTATCTGTGTCGGCAGTATAACGCCGCCGAAGCACTCGACATGGGGTTGGTCAATAAGGTCGTGCCCGTGGCGGAACTCGAGGCCGAAGGCGTGAAATGGGCCCATGAAATTCTCGGGCACAGCCCCCTGGCGATTCGGCTGCTGAAGAGCGGATTCAACGCCGAGCTCGACGGGCAGGCGGGCATCCAGGAACTCGCGGGTAATGCGACGCTACTCTATTACATGAGCGAGGAGGCGAAGGAGTTTCACTCGGCGCAGCGCGAAAAGCGGAAACCCGACGCGCGGAAGTATCCGTGGTTGCCGTGAGGGAGTGCCTTCGTTGTTCGCGATGGGCGGGCGCGTGCTTGTGCCCTCATGGCGACTGGGTGGTGAGTGGCCAGTAGCGTATTCGGAATGCGGGCACGGGGACGTGTCGCCCCGCCCGATTACACGCGCTCGAGCTTGATGGGGTAGGTCTGATTCGAGGCGAACTGGGCGACGTAGATACTGCCATCATCGTCGACGAGGACGTCGTGGGGGTGAATGAAAACGTCCTCTTGGTGGCGCATCGGCTGAAGTTTTCCGGTGTCGTCGTAGACGGGTGCGGTGCCGGCGATGTTGGCAACGACGCGAAGATTTTCGTCGAGCACGGAAAGAAACCCGCGACTAGCGCGGTCTTTGGGCCAATTGTCGGCGAGGTGGGCGACGAAGAAATTTTTTCCGTGCTGGCGGATTTGGCGGGGATTGCCGCCGGGCAGGTCAACGTGAGCGAGTTTCTGGCCGCCGAGACCCAGCCTGAGTAAATACTGTTGGTCGCTCATAGCGATGAGCAGCGTAGGGTCGGCGGGGCGGCGCAGATCGATCATGCCGGCGTGCGGACCCCAGTGACTGATGCCGCCCTCGGCGCCCCCAAAGATGCGGCGGAATTTCCCGTCCGCACCGTAGTGGACGATATAGTCGCGACCGTAACCATCGAGGACGTCGAACTCGCCATTCGGCAGGTGGAGCGTCCACGAAGGGCGATACTGGTCTGCTTTGTCGTATTTCCCCGTCGCTTCGGGCCAGAGCCACTCATCGAGCGTGGTGCCATCGAGAGTGGTTTTGACGACGCGGTGGGTGGCGAGGTCGGTGATAAACAAAACCTCGCGCGTGCCTTCAGTGACGAGGGAGAGGCCGTGCGCGCCGGGGAATCGAGTGCCCCACTTGTGCACGAGTTTCCCCTGCCGGTCGTAGACGATCACGTTGTTGGCCGGGTGATTCGTCAGCAGAATGATGTGGCCGGCGCGATCGCGGGCGAGGCCGTGGCAATCTTTGACGGGCGTCGTGGAATCGAGGACGCCCCAGCCAGGCACGACGCGGTAACGGAAGTCGCCTTGGCCGAGGAGGGGACCCGTGCTGGTGATGGCTGGTGCCGCTTGCGCGGACGCCCTCACGAGGGAACAGCTGGCGAGGGCGGCGGCAGAGCCGAGGAAATTCCGGCGGGTCAGGCGGGGCATGAGGACGGCGTTGGGAACGAAGAGGGTCAGTTGTCCCGGCCCGCGGCCCAGCGTACGCCGCGGGCGATCATGGTGAGAAACACGGGATCGTGCCAGGTGACGTTGCCGTGGCCCCAGGTGGTGCCGAAGATGCGCGTGCCGGCGAAATCGTTGGTCCAGATCGACGGGTAGGTCTTGCCGTCGGCTTCGCTGACGGCGGTCGCGAGGACGGTGGTCTTCGGCCAAGTTTTTTCGATGATGTAAAGTTCGTCCATGGGCGTGACCCATTTCTCGGGAAACCCGCGCATGGCGGGATGGTTCTTAGCGGCGGCGGTCGGCGTGACGGCGTAGTGGGCTTGGTGGTCGTGCTTGCGGCTCGTGACGCCGAGGAATTCGCGCCAATCATCGATCGCGAGGGTGCGATAGGTGTGCATCGCGCAGTGAATCACCACGGCGGGCGTGCCACCTCGGTGCGCGTTGGTAATCTTGCGGGTGTAGTCAGCATCGGCGAGGTCGGCGAAACACTCGTTGTGGACGACGACATCGTAGGGTTTGGCCCAGTTGGGGTCTTCGTAGAGTTTGATCTTCGCGTTCTTGGTTGAGCCGCCGTCGTTGACGATGGTCCAGGTGATGGGGCCGAGTTTCTCGGTGGACCCCGTGAGCGCTTTGGCTTGGAGGCCGTAGTCGTGGCAGCAACCGCCGGTGATGAGCAGGGCGCGAATGGGTTTGGGTTCGGCCGCAGAGACGGGTGCGGAGAAAGCAACTACGGAGAATAGGAACAGGGAGATGAGGTGGGTTTTCAAAGGAAGGAGAGGGAGCGTTAGGATTTTTTCTGCGGAGTGGAGGGGGGCGGCGGTGTGCCGGGCGGCAGGACTTTGCCGAGGGCATGATCATCGGGATTGAGGCCGCGACGGTAGCCCTTGAAGGAGTAGGGTGCAGGGGCGAACTCATCGACGAAACGGACGTCGGTTTTAGCGGGGATCTCGAGTGAAAAGCCCCAGAGGACGGCGTTGATGACCATCCGGCGGAGGCCCTCGTTGGAGAGGTCGGTGGCGGCTCCCATCGTCGTGCAGAAAACGCGGTTGGTTTTGCCGTCGGGGTTCCGATTGATGCGCGTCCAGGCGATGGGCATCATGGGATCGTTGATACCCTGTTCGATGCCGTCGACGTGGCGTTTCTTGCGCTGCTGCGTGTCGGGGGCATCGGTGGGCTTCATGCCGGCGAGCACCTGGCCGCGGGCGAGAATCTTGGAGCCGGCGACCGGATGAGTTTCGTAGGCACCGGAGTCGCCGAAGATGTCGCTGACACCGCGAAGGATTGGGTCGCTCTCGGAGCCGGATTCGATCACCCCGCGCGTGGCGCCGCGCCGGTTGGCACCCCAGTGGCTCACCCAGTTTTCGCCGAGGACTGCACGGCCGAAGTTATTGAACGACTTGTAACTGCTCGGGCTGTCGGCGGGAAAACGAAAGGCATGGGTGCTGGTGCGGAGGGCGACGATGGGGATGCCACGGGCGACGGCGGCGGCGAAGCGCGCCATGGCGGCGTCGGGCCATTGCCGAAAACGAAGGCCTAGGACGATGCCGTCGGCGGAATCGAGGGCCTCGGAGTTGGGGACGCTCTGGTTGTTGTCGGGATTAATTGTGCCGTCGGGATTGAGGGCGAAGAGGACCGTGCAACGGAAGCCGTGACGTTGACTGAGAATTTTCGCGAGCATCGGCAGGCCTTCCTCGGAACGATACTCCTCGTCGCCCGTGAGAAACACGAGGTGGCGACCGGCACCCGGGCCGTTGGGGGCGGCCGGGTAGGCGATCGATGCGGAGGCGGCATGCAGGGGCGGAAAGAGAGCGCAGGTGCAGACCAGCAGGCAGGCGAGGAGACGCGATAGGTTCATCGGTGGGGTGGGTTAACGGCGGGGCGTAGCGGACGGGGAGATGGGGGAAATACGGCGGTTGGAAACCGCCGCGCCGTCAGATGCCCCAGCTCCAACGCTCGGATTGCCAGGTGTAGCCGGCGTCCGCACGCGCCACGCGGCCGAGGCCGGGCCACGGGAGATGAAAGCCGTAGGAGCGTTCGTGGGTGGTCGCGAGTTCGGCGAAAAGTTTCTTGCGCGTGTCGACGGCTTGCGCGGGCTCGTGGTCGTAGTTGATTGCCCATGACGGGTTCGTGAACATGAGCGTGTGGTGGTGCGCGGCGTCCATGAAGTGCAGGAGCGATTCCTGGCCGGAGCGGAGGCGGAAGAGCGCGTGCCCGGCGGTGTGACCACGACCGGGAACGAACGTGACCGCCCCGCCGAGGAGGGCATCTCCGTCGCGGTGGAGCTGGAGGTTGGGTTGGAGGATGTCGAATTTAGCGCGGTTGCTCTTGATCATGCCGGGGAGGGGGCCCTTGGCCCGCAAGGAGCGGGAGAAGTCGGGTTCGGGCGAACGCCAGAAATCGAGCTCGTCGCGCAGGCAGTGGAGGGCGGCATTGGGGAAGGTGGGTTGGTTACCGGTGACGAAACCGTTGATGTGATCCCCGTGGGCGTGGCTGAGAAAGGCGTGCGTGACCTTTTCGGGGGCGATGCCGATGGCGGCGAGCGAGGCGTTGAGCCAACCGCTTTCGGGGTTTTTGCCGGCACCGAACCCTGCGTCAAAAATGGCGATCTCACGGCCGAGCTTGGCGACGAGGATGTTCACGTAGAGCGGGAGCACGTCGGTCCGCTCGCCGCGGGCCACAAGATCGGCCTGCATGGCGGGGCGTTCCGCCGCAGGCTCCATCAACCCCAGGCCCTCCTTCAAGGCCAAGTTGGCGTCGCTGATCGACCAGGCCTCGATTTCGCCGATGGCAAAACGGTAAGCGAAAGCGTTGCGGATTGGTGGTGGGGCCGAAGCCGCGGGCGCGACGATGGGCTCACCAGAAAAAACGGGATGCGGCAGCGCGGCGCTGGCGAGCGCGGCGGCGACGGACGTAGTGAGAAATTGGCGACGCGACGATTGAGGGAGAGGTGAGGTGAGCATGGGAAAGGGGTTTGGCATGGGCCGTGGGCACGCGTCACGGCTTGGAGCCGTCGGCGCACGGCGTTCGATTCAGCATCTGGGTCGGAGCGTTTGGCGACCGCGGGATGTGGCGCAGGAAATCATCGGTCGTCACGCACAGCGTCCAAATCCGCAGCGAGATCGCGGCCAGGCTTACGCGCCCTGATGGCTGCGAATTCCGGCCACAGTGTGCGGGTGCGCCGCCGCGGACGCCACAGGGCCGGAATGGCGAGCACGGTGACGGGCTGTCCGCGATCGCTCACCACCATTGAAATTCGCGACTCACCTGCCCGCCGGACGTGTTTTCCCATTGTGACATACTTTTCATTAATGGTGATCGAGCCCACCGAAAAACGGTGAAACGGGGAAGTGGGGTGTCAAGAGTGCCGGTGTGCCGTCGCGCGACAGGGACGTTTTCTGAGGGCACTATCCGGGATGGCCAAACGTATTGGGCTCAACGCGTGAGACGATAGATGAGGAGGGCGGTGCGCTGCACGAGTTCGGGGACGGTCTTGAGGTCGGCCCATTCGGTGGGAGCATGGGCACCGCCGCCGCGGATGCCGAGGCCATCGAGGGCGGGCAGGGGAGGGGAGACGAAGGCGATGTCGCCCGCGCCGCGTGAACGCGGGTCGTAGGCGGTGATTTCTCCGAAGCCGAGGTCGCGACTGGCTTGGTCGAGTTGGGCGAGGAGCCCGCGATTGGCGGCGGAGTCAGCCATGGCGGGATAGCCTTCGCTGAACGTGATCTTCGCTGACGTGCGCGGAAGATTCTTCGCGACGATGGCGGTCATTTTTTCCCTGGCGGTCGCGAGTTGTTCGGCGCTCACGGTGCGGAGGTCACCGCGGATGAGCGTGCTCTGCGCGGTGATGTTGGTCTTCCCGGCTGTCGTGCCACCGGTGCGGTTCAGCGCGGTCTCGGTGCCGCCGACGATGAGAGCGGGATTGAGAGTGAGCCCGTCGAGTTTACGGAGTTCAGTGTAAAATTCTTGGAGAATGCGCGCGGCTTCGTAGACGGAGCCGGCGCCCATTGCGGAGGAGAAAATGCCGGACGAGTGGCCCGTGGCTCCTTGCACTTCGATTTCCCACGACGTGCTGCCGCGGCGGGCGATGGTGCCGGTTTTCCCGATGGCGCCCTCGAAGGCGAGGGCGAGGTCGCTGCGCTTGGCGGCGTCGAAGAGGGCTTGACGAGCGACTTCCACGGGGCGGCCCACGGCCTCTTCGTCACCCGTCATTACAACGATGATCTGGGTGTCGGCCAGGGCACCGACGGTGTGCAGCGCGCGCAACGCGTAGATGATCACGAGGTCGCCGCCCTTGATGTCGCTGGTGCCGGAGCCGAAGGCTTGGTCGCCGGCACGCCGAAAATTTCCGCCGGGCAAGACCGTGTCGAGATGGCCGATGAGGAGCAGGCGTTGGCCCTTGGTGCCACGGTGTTCGGCGACGAGGTGACCGGTGCGACCATTCGGCGCGGGGGATTCAATGAATTTTGTGACTAGGCCGAGCGCGGCGAGTTGGGCGTTGAAGACGTCGGCCATTTTGCGGACGCCGGCGAGATTCTCGGTGGCGCTGTCGATTTGGACGGCCTGCTCAAGGTCGCGGGCGAAGTTGCCGGACTGCGCGCGGACGGCGGCGACGATTTTTTCCTCCACGGGTGAGAGCGCCGCGAAGGTGGGTGCGGCGACTGCGATGAGAGTGGTCCAGCCG
>CAMATV010000031.1 GCA_945861235.1 Opitutus sp. GAS368 | reverse complement strand
AAAAAAGAGGGATTGCGCCGGCACCAGGCTCTCGTCGCGCTGCGCTACGGGTCGTTCCGGAGAAGCAAAGTCAAAAAGCTGAAAGATCTCGGGCAGGGCGTTTCTCACGACCGGCAAGTATACGCTGCGATGCGTATCCACGAGGTCGGCGGGCGTGAGAAAAGGCTTGAAGGTGAAAAGCTCGGCGTCGCGGCGAGCGTGATATCGACTCAGGAATGACCGGGCCGGCCGCGCGGGGTTCAGTTGCCCGCTCACGGCGAGGATCGCATCCCGCACCACCTCCGCCTCGAGGCGGCGAGGGGTCATGTGCCAAAGAAAAAGGTTGTCCGGGTCGCGGGCAGCATTCGCTGCCACCTTTTCCGTGCTGAGACGATAGGTGCGGGCAAGTACCAGCTCTCGAATGAGTCGCTTGACCGACCACCCGTGGTCCATAAAGCGCCGGGCCAGATGGTCGAGCAGTTCCGGGTGCGACGGTCTCGCGCCACCGACGCCAAAATCGTCCGGCGTGGTGACGAGCCCACGGCCAAATAATTTTTGCCAAACGCGGTTCACGAACACTCGGGCGGTCAACGGATTTTCGGGATGCGAAAGCCATTGGGCGAGTTGGAGGCGTCCGCTCTGATCCGCCGGCGTCGCCGGCACGTCGAGTGCGATGACTTGCAGCACGCCGCGGGGAACCTTGGCGCCGAGCTGGGTCGTTTCCCCGCGAATATGGATGGCGGAATCCTCGATGGATTGGCGGTCGCGGACCGCCATCGTCCACTCGGGTTCAGGCGGCGAGTTGTCGATCAACGCGTCCAACTTCGCTTCCATCGCCTTGATTTTTACATCCCACTCCTTCACCTCCGCCTCCATCCGTTCGATGTCGGCGTTGAGTTTCGCTTCGTCCGCCCCGGGACTCTTCACTTCGAGCTTAGCGGAAGAGATCTTCCGGACGACTCGGTAGCGATCGGAGCGGGCGGTGTGGAAGGCTAGGGTGTCCGCCTGGAGTTGGTCGTAGTAGGCGCGCGCCGCAGGGAAACGCTCTGCTGCCGCGGGTCCAACGGCCTGCCACTCCGAGTGGTGAAAGGTCGTAGTCTTGATTCCTCTCGGCCCCCAGCCATAGAGCGGCTGCGTGCTGCGCAGGATACCCGCGAGCGCATAGTAATCTGCCGTGGGGATGGGATCGAACTTGTGGTCGTGGCAGCGCGCGCAACTCACCGAAAGGCCGAGTACACTGCGACTGATGACGTCAATTTGCTCGTCGATCACGTCCATCCGAAAAATCGCCGGCTTTAGCTCCTCGAAGGCCTTCGCGCCAATCGCGAGGAAAGCGGTCGCGATCCGTTGTTCGTCCTGTTGCGCGGAATCCTTGGCGGGTAGAAGATCGCCGGCGATCTGTTCGCGGATGAATTGGTCGTAGGGTTTGTCGCGCTGGAACGAATCGATCACGTAGTCACGATATCGCCAGGCGTGATAAAACAGGATGTTGCGGTCGCGTCCGTTGCTGTCGGCATAGCGCGCGGCATCGAGCCAATGCCGGCCCCAGCGTTCACCGAAATGCGGCGACTCGAGCAGCCGCTCCACGACGTCCGTCAAGGCCGCTTCCCGGTTTGACGCGGTCGACCGCATGAAGGCCCCCACCTCCTCAATGGAAGGCGGCAGTCCGATGATATCGAAGTACAAGCGCCGCACGAGGCTGGAGTCATCCGCGTCGCGGACCGGGGTGAGGCCTTGTTCCTCAAGCTTGGAGAGCACGAAACGATCGATGTCACCTGCCGGCCAGCTCTGGCCCGGAAGTTGCGGGGCAGGGATGGATTGCGGTGCGATCAGCGACCAGAATTTCTTACCCTCCTCGATGCTCATGCCCCATTTCTTCGGCTGTAGCGCGGCGCCTTCCCGCGGATCGAAAGCGCCGTCGGCAATCCACTGCTCGAAATCGGCAATCACCGTCTCCGGAAGCTTGTCCTCGACTGGCGGCATCGCGAGGTCGTCGGTCGCATGTCGGATTGCATCGATCAAAAGGCTCTTCTCGGGTCTACCCACGACGATGGATGGGCCTGAATTCCCGCCTGCGCGCAATCCCTCTCGCGTATCCAGGTAGAGCCCACCCTTCAACTTGCCGCGGCCGCGGGCTTCGACCGAATGACAACTTTGGCACTTCTCCACGAGCACCGGCCGGATCTTGCTCTCGAACAAAGCCGACTTCGCGGCGTCTGCCTCGTTCGCGAACGAATGCGGTGAAAAGAAGCACACCCAACCGATCGCCGCCCCGAGGGTTGCGCACAGCGATCCGTCGTTGGTCCTTCGCAATCGCGTAAGCCGAGTATCAATTGCGGTTTGAATCATGACTCATGGCGAACGGTAATGATCCAAAAAATTGCTCTGGGGCCGGCAATTTCATTGCGGCGGTATTAATTTAAGACCGAGGTCTCGGTGGTCGCGGTGGGCACCGAGGGCGACGCTGTTGAAACTGCGAATGAGCCACTGGGCGAGACGGAGGGGGCTGTCGGCGGTTGGGAAAGCGCCGCTTCGTGGGGAGGCGGGTCGCGTGGCGGCAATAAAAAACCCGCTTCGGTTAGGAGGGCGGGTTGAGGCTGAGGGGAGCGACCGAGGGCGGTCGCGCGCGCCGCGGGATTAATTTTGGTCGGCGTAGCGGGCGATGCTGACGATGGTATAATCATCGTCGGAGGAACCGGTCTTCACCTTGACGGTGTTGCCGACTTTCTTGCCGACGAGGGCAGCGCCCAGGGCGGTCTTGTAGGAGATAATGTTATTGTCGGGATCGCCGTCCCAGGCACCGAGAATGGTGTAGGTGGTGAGCTTGCCGCTGGCCTTGACCTGGACGATGGTGCCGGCGCCGACTTGTTCGGTCGTGGCGTCCTTGAAATTGCTTACGCGGGCGCGGCCGAGCTCTTTCTCGAGGTTCGTCTTTTGGGCCATGAGGACCTGTTGATCCTGTTTGGCCATCTTGTATTCGGAGTTCTCCTTGAGGTCGCCGTGTTCGCGGGCGGTGGCGATGGCCTTGGAGTTTTCTGGGATTTTTTTGGAGACGATGGTCTCGTATTCGTCGCGCTTGCGCTCGAAGGAACCTTTGGAAACGAGGAGCTGCTCCTCTTTGCTCTCGGCATCCTTGGCGACCAAGGATTGGATCTTCGGGAAGAGCTTAATGAAGCGGGCGAGCAGGGACTTCTTGGTCAGTTCCTCGAAGCCTTGGTTGAGCATGAGGGTGTTCGCGAGGTCGCGAGCCGTCTCAGGGTCGGCGGTCGAAAGGAGATCCGAGATCAGGTCGGTGTCTTCGGACAGGATATCGCCGAGTGGAATGCGGCGGGCACTGGCGGCTTGGAGTGCCTCGTAGTCGATGGCGAAGAAGATGGAGCTCAGCAGGCGCGGCGTGATGAGGTCGTTGAGCAGCTTGGCGAATTTCTTCGAGTGGCGGTTCTTGACGATCCAGAGGAGGACGGGGGCGCGGAGATTTTGCTCGGTCTGCCAGCGGGTGAGCGTGGCGGCGAGTTCGGCGGAGTGATCATGTTCCACCAAGAAATTGATGCACTCGGTGGTGAACTTGCCCTGGGAAGTCTTCAGTAGGGTGAAGAGAATGTCCCGGCTCTCGATGGGGTGGGTCGCGTCGACGAGTTCGAGGAAGCGGGATTGGAAATGGACCGGGATGTTTTCCGCGATCGTGGGCAGGTCGCGAACGGTGGCGACGAGGGAAGCTTGCGTGGGCTCAAAAGCCACTTCGCGACCGGTGTAGGTGGCGAGGTCATCACGCACCACGGCACCGTAGAGGCGCTCGGAGGCGTCCAGCTGATTGGAGTCTTTGACGGCGTCGGCGACGCCTTTGAGCACGGATGAAAGGTCGGCTTTGATGTCCTGTTTACCGGTGGCCTCCATCATCTCCTCGGCGAGTACGATGCGGCGACGGGCGGAGCGGGTGCTGGTGAATTGCTCGAGCAATTCATCCTCGGCGGACACGGGGACGTCACGGACGACGTAGCACTCGGTCTTCTTTTCCGGCACCGAGACGCGGGGATCTTTGGCGACGGCCTTCTTGGCGACGGACCACCATTTCTTGAATTTGTCTTCGCCCACGACCTGCGCGAGGGTGATTTCCATCTCGATGACGGTCGCGGCGTTATTTGGGTAGGCTTGGAGGGCCTCGACGACGAGCTGGGCGGGGTTGTCCGCGATGAGCTCGGCGATTTTCTTGGGCTCGGTCTCCTTGCGGACGAGCAGGTGATTGGCGGGCAACACCTCCATCGTGGTGATGCAGAACGCCGGGTCCATGGGGTGCTTTTTCTTGTCCTTAAAGTCGATGAGCAGGCGCTGGGAGGCGTCGTGATAGCTTTTGATTTGACCGAAACCCCAACTGCGGTGGACGACGTAGGAACCGGGCTCCATGGCCTCAAGTTTGGATTTGACCGCCTTGAGGGACGGGATTTTGGAGATGAGCGCGGAGACGGCTTCAGAATTCATGGTTGCGTGTAGTCGGGCGTGAACCGGAGAGTTGAGCGGACAATGACTAGCCTTGTCAAACTGTGTGTCGAATCGATGGCGCAATGCCATATTTTAACCCGAGGGGGTCGCTCATGAGCACTCCTTCTCACTCTGTGCAGGCAGCTGGAGGCGCGGGTCGCCCGGGCGGCTGGCTGGCGGCCGTCAACCTGATTGCACGCTGGTTGGAGCGTCGGGAACGCCTCGATGCGCTGTTCGACACGCTGCCGGCGGGTCTCGTCGGAGCAGAGCGTGCGCGCTGCCAACATTTGGTTTTTGGCGTCGTGCGGCATTTCGGGCGGTTGGAGTCGGCGCTCGGACGGCTGATCGCGCATCCCCCGCGGTTTTCGACGCGAGCGGTGCTGTTTGTCGCTGGGTTTGAATTAATCGAAGCCGAGGGCACGCCTGAGGCCGAGGGAATCGCGGCCAAGGTGGTTCACCACGCGGTCGAGCAGACGAAGACGCTGGCCAGCGCGGCGGAGGCGCGGTTGGTCAATGCGGTGGTGCGCAAGCTCATCCTCGCGCTCGCGGGAGCGGCTCCGCCCAAGGGCGTGGCGGCGACGGCGGCGGATCTGGCGGAGTATTTTTCCCATCCGGAGTGGCTCGTGCGGATGTGGATCGCACAGTTTGGCGCGGAGGCTACGCGGTCGCTCTTAGAGTGGAATCAACAACCGGCCACGGTGTATGCGCGTTGGCGGGCGACGGAAGAGCCGGTGCCGGATTTCCTCAAGCCGACCGCGTGGGCCGGGTTTTTCGAGGTGGAGTCGGGCAAGTGGACGAAAGTCGAGCCGCTCCTCCGCAGCGGAAAGCTTTATCTCCAAGATCCCGGCACGCGGCTCGCCGTCGATTTGCTGGCACCGCAAGCGGGCGAAACGGTGTTGGATGTTTGCGCGGCCCCGGGCGGCAAGAGTCTCTTAATCGGGGACACGATCAAGACCGGGAAGGTGGTAGCGATGGATCTGCCCGGTGCGCGGATCGATCGGCTGAAGGAAAATCTCGCGCGGGCGAACGGGGTCGAGGTGGCGCTGGTGCAGGTCGACGTGTTGCTGGAGCCGGTGATGGCGCTGCGCGAACACAAGCTGCCCGAGAGTTTTTCGGCGGTGTTGATCGACGTACCGTGTTCGAATACCGGGGTGATGCGGCATCGCGCGGATGTGAAGTGGCGCTTGCAGGAGGGTGATTTTAAGAAGCACCCGAAGCAGCAACTGGCGCTTTTGCATGCGGCGGCGCGGTTGGTGGCGCCGGGTGGCCGGCTCGTTTATTCGACGTGCAGCGTTGATGGCGCCGAGAACGACCGCGTCGTCGCGGAGTTTTTCAACAGCCGAGCCGGTGGGCCTTTCAAATTGGAGTCGAAGGTCCAGAGTTTGCCGTGGGTGACGGGCCATGACGGTGCGGCGGCTTTTCTGCTGCGGCGGAGCTGAACGGACGCCGAGGCGCGGGACGGGCAATCGTTCTCGTTCTCGAGATCGTTCTCGGTTTCTTTGGGGCGAGAGAACGATGACGAAAACGAGAATGATTCCGAGCGGCGACGACGGGCGATTTCAAGGGACGAGGTCAAAGACGGGGACGTCTTTGACCTTCTCGTGGACGCCCTCGAGGAAACGCAACGAAATCTGCTGCGCCGTCGTGAGGAGCTGTTCGTAGCGGTTGAGATCCCATTTCGCAACGGGTTCGCCGTTGAGATGAGTGACGAGATCGCCGAGTTTGATCTCTGCCGCGTCGGCCGGCGAGCCGGGCACGACTCCGGCGATGCGCCAGTAAGCGGGGGTCTTGTTGAAACTTACGCCCGCGCTGCGACGGGGTGGAGCGACGATGGTGTCGTGGGTGTCACGATGAAAATAAACGCGGTCGTGTTCCTGGTCGAAGGTGACGGAGAAGTTTCTGAGAATCTCGCCGCCGAGGGCAGAGAGTTCGTCGGTGAGGTCGACGATGGGGCGGGCGAGGCGGTGGTCGCCAATGGTGAGCGTTTCGGCGAGGCGGCCGATTTGCTGGGGGCGTTCGCCCGTGAGCGTGCCGACGGTGGCGCCCGCGCGGGGAGTCGTGGCAAAAGGGGGATTGAGGCCGATGGGGTTGAGGCTCAGCGGTGCGTCGCTGCCGGAGTCGATGAGGGCGACAAAGGTGCGGTCACCGAGGCGGACCGAGATGAGCGGGGTCTTGCTCGCGTCGTGGAGGGGGATGGCGGTGCCGGGGATGGCCGCGAGGCTGCGGGTCGATTGGAGGAGGACGCGGGCGCGGGGGTAATCGAGCGTCAGCAGGGTTTCGCGGAAAAGCGGGAAGCCGAGGATGCCGTCGATCTTCACGCCGAGGTGAGCGGAGAGCGCGGTGCAGTCGTAGACGAGCGCGAAGACGTCGTCGAAGCGGGCTTGGCCGAGTTCGAGTTGGCGCAGCGTCGTGGGGGCCAGTTCAGTGGTTTGGCCGTCGGCCGAAAGGACGCGGACACGCGGGGCGTCGGCGGGCGGGGCGTCTTTGGAGGCGTAGCGTTTGGCGAGTGCGGGCGTGACGAGGGTGACGGAGGAACCGGTGTCGACGAGAAAGTGATACGGGCCAAAGCGGTCCCCCTTCGCTTCGACGATGAGGAAGTTGCCGAGGGCCTTGGTGGGGACGATGACGAGTTTCGCGCCGAGGGAGGTGCGGCCGGGGCGCGGTGGAGTGCGGCGAAACGGCGACGGCAGCGCGTCGAGGGAAGCGCAGCCTTCGAGGAGCAGCAGCGCGGTGCACGCAGCGAGCAACAGAAGGGACCGCTTCATGATTACTTCACTGGTTGGGGGAGACGCTTGCTCAAGACCCAGGCGACGGCGGACAAGATGGCGGCGGAGACGAAGAGTGCGCGGGAGCCGAACATCCAAAATGCTGTGCCGGCCAAAATGGGTGTGATCGCTCGCGAGAGCGAGCCGAGGGAGCGGAAGATCCCGAGGATGCGGCCCTGTTCGGCGGCGGAGGCGTAGAGGGAAATGAGGCCGGTGCTGGCGGGATTTACGAGGCCGGAACCGAGCGCGAGCAGCGCGAGACCGACGTAGAGCAACCAGGGTTGCAGCGCGAAGCCGATGACCACTAGACCGAGGGCGGATGCGAGCAGACCGGTCGAGAGGACCTTGGTTTCGGGCCGCGTCTTGAGGAGTTTTCGCACGAGCCAGCCCTGGGTGACGATGGCACACAGGCCGAGAAAACCGAGGAGGTAGCCGTTTTGACGCGCGGTGTAACCGAAGCGTTCAGCGGCGAGAAAGGTCAGTGACGTCTCCATGGTGACGAAGGCGAGGGAGAAGATAAACGCGACGGCGTTGGCGAGACGCATCGCGGGATCGTCGAGGAGGAGAATGGCGCGGAGTGGATTTTTTGTGCGCGGCTCATGGGCCTCGGCGCGCGTGGCCGCGGTGAGGGTCTCGGTGAAGCGCAGGGAAATCCAAATCAAGTTCACGAGGCACAGCACGAAGGCGATGAGCGCGGGGACGGTGAAAGGATTTACGCCGAAGCGGGCGAGGTGAGGGTAATCGTGGAGGAGATTGATATGGGCGGTGAAGGCACCGATCGTCGGACCGGTGACGAGGCCTAGGCCGAAGGCGGCGCCGACGAGGCCCATGGCTTTGGAGCGTTCGGTGCGCGAGGTGACGTCGGCGACCGCCGCGGTGGCGACGGAGAGGTTGCCGCTAAACGCTCCGCTCACGAGCCGTGAGAGGAGAAACATCCAGAACGAGCCGCTGAGCATCCACACGAGGTAGCCAAGAGCGGTGCCGGCGACGGTCCAGCGGAGCACACCGCGGCGGCCGAGGCGGTCACTGAGCCCGCCCCAAAACGGTGCGAAGATGAATTGGAGGATGGAAAAAACGGAGCTGACGACGCCGCCGAACAGGACGGCGGCGAAATTGCTGTCTTTACCCAGTGCGCGGGCGATGGCGTCGAGTTGCGACAGGAGCCAGCCGAGGACGCCGCCGTGACCCTCGAGGCCAAGGTAGTGGGTGAGGAGGTCGGGCCCGAGCGGGAAGATAATCGAGAAGCCGATTAGATCGATGTAGAGCGTGAGAAAGATGACGCCGAGGGAGAGCTTGCGTGCAGGGGCTGGTGCGGGCGAAGCGGCGGGTGCGGCGATGGTGGTGGGCACAGGGGAGCGGGAGGCGGCGAGACGGAGTGAGGCGGAGAAACAAAGACGGTGGGCACCGGGACGCCAAGGCGCAATTGGAAGTTCGTGAGGAGACGCTCAGGAAAGAAAGGAACGCGTGCTTGAGCTGATGCGGTGCGCTCCGATGGTGCGCAGTCATACCAACGTCTCATGATATTTGTACGATAGTCGAAACACCACTCGCGCACACTCGCAGCTATCAGCAGTTAAAAACTCAAATGACGTTGGTATCAGGAAGCTGCAGTGTTCTCCCGAGGACCGTCGCCGATTATCTTGCCTTCGAGGAGTCGGGTGCGGTGTCGCGCAGGCGATGACCAAGGCCGAGATTTACGAAGGGGTCGTCTGAACGCCGCCGGAAATCTGGCGAAAATATTTTGTATCCGCAACCCGCCGACGCGGCCGCTGGCGGGAGCGAAAATAAAAAAGCCGTGCGGTGAGGCACGGCTTCGACGTTCGCTGTGAAGTGGCTCAGAGCACGTAGGGCAACGGGTGACGCGCGGTGATCGCGGCGACGCGGTGTTTGACGGCGGCGAGAGCGTCGGCCTCACCGGCAGTCGCGGCGGCGGCGAGCACGGTATCGATACAGGCGGCGATTTCTTCCATCTCGGACTCGACGAACCCACGGGTGGTGATCGCGGGAGTGCCGAGGCGGATACCGGAGGCTTGGAAGGGCGAACGCGTCTCGAAGGGGACCGTGTTTTTGTTACAGGTGATGTGGGCGCGATCGAGCGTCTCTTGGGCAACCTTCGCCGTGAGCTCGGGGAACTTGGTGCGGAGGTCGACGAGAAAGAGGTGGTTGTCGGTGCCGCCGGAGACGATCTTGTAGCCGCGGGAGATAAAGGCGGCGGCGAAGGCGCGGCTGTTTTTCACGATCTGCTCGGCGTAGGTCTTAAACTCGGGCTTGAGACATTCGCCGAAGCACACGGCCTTCGCGGCGATGACGTGCATGAGCGGGCCGCCCTGATTGCCGGGGAAAACCGCGGAGTCGAGGGCCTTGGCGTGAATCGCTTTCGAGAGGATGAGTCCGCCACGTGGGCCGCGGAGGGTCTTGTGCGTGGTGGTCGTCACGAAGTCGGCATGCGGGACGGGCGACGGGTGGACGCCCGCAGCGACGAGGCCGGCGATGTGCGCGATGTCGGCGAAGAGATAGGCGCCGACGGAGCGGGCGATCTCACCCATGCGGGCAAAGTCGATGATGCGGGAGTAGGCACTGGCGCCGACCGTGATCATCTTTGGTTTCTCGCGCTGGGCGACGGCGGCGAGCTCATCGTAATCGATGAGGCCGTTGTCTTCGCGGACGCCGTATTGAACAAATTGATATAGTTTTCCGGAGAAATTCGCGGGGTTGCCGTGCGTGAGATGGCCGCCGTGGCTGAGGTTCATGCCGAGGAGTTTGTCGCCGGGGACGAGGACAGCGGAGTAGACGGCGGCATTGGCTTGGGAGCCGGAGTGGGGCTGGACGTTGGCGTATTCGGCGCCGAAGAGTTTTTTGGCGCGCTCGATGGCGATGACCTCGACTTTGTCGACGTGTTCGCAACCGCCATACCAACGGCGGGCGGGGTAGCCCTCGGCGTATTTGTTGGTGAGCACGCTGCCCTGCGCCTGCATGACGGCGGGGTTGGTGAAGTTTTCGGAGGCGATGAGCTCGAGGTGGCTCTGTTGGCGGGCGAACTCGGCGGAGATGGCTGAGAAAATCTCAGGATCGAGGGACGGGAGCGGAGTGGCGTTAAGCATAATGGGCGGCGATCGTGGCTTTAAATGGAAGGATTAAGCGTCCGACAACTCGGGCCGGAAGCAAAGATTTTCTGCGTCAGCGCGGTGGGATTTTGGGCGACGGGCGGTGCACCGTGCACCCGATAGAAAAACGCGGGGATGACCACGAACGGGCCACCGCAGATCACGACGATGCGCCCAAAGGCTGCGGGAGTGCGCTCGGATTCAAGGAGAGGGCGCTTCGTCAAACCGTGGGGCTGTGCGACGACGCGAAGAACACAATAACCGAGGGCGGAGACGGTGACTGCGACCCACGGATAGCGCGTGGCCAGCGCGAAGGTTTGCTTTAAATTGGAAACCGTCGCCATGGCGGGCTACTTGGCGAGGTGCGTCTTGATGAATTCTACGAGGCTGGGGATGGCCTCGACCATTTCGTCGCGGGTGGATTCGTAGAGTTTGAGCGGGCCGCCGAAAGGATCGCCGATCTGTTTGTCGCCGCGTTGCGGCAGGAACTCGCGGAAGAGGAAGAGGTTTTTCGGTGGCGGTTCGGCTTGGAGCTGAATCATCGCGCGGTGGGATTCGGTCATGCCCAAAACGAGCGAGGCCTCGTCCATCATTTTTTGGGTCAACGGGCGGCTCGTGTGTTTCGAGATATCGAGGCCGACTTTTTTGAGGGCGAGGACGGAGTTTTCGGAGACGGGATCGCCGGCGCGGGCGGCGACGCCCGCGGAGATGATCTTGAACGAACGCAGAGGCTCGGGTTGGGCGGCTAGGGCGTGTTGCAAGAGGGCGGCGGCCATGGGGCTGCGGCAGATGTTGGCCGTGCAAACGACGATGATAATTCCGGGCTCGGTCATGGAAACAGACGTCGAAAGGACACGGTTTTGAGGGAAAAGCAAAGCCGGAGTGCGGCGTGCGGTGCGGTGCGCGCGAACGGGCCTGAACTTCGGGGCGGAGGCGACGGGCTCAGAGCTTTTTTAGGGCTTTTAACGCGCGGTGCAGGTGGACGGCGCGTTGGAGGGCGGAGTCGATGGGCGGCACGACGGGCTTGGTGGGCGTGGCCGACGGAGGATCATCGGGTGGGTCGTCGGAAAGGGGATAAGCGGGGGTGGGACGGCTGCGGTGTTCTTTGGCGAGCAGCGCTTCGTCGTCGCGGATTTTTTCCGGGCTGTCGTTGAGCACGGACTCGACGGTGGCGCCGGCGGCGAGTGCGTCGTAGGCGCGACGCTCTTCGTCGGGAGCGAGTTTCAGTGCGAGGTCGGGCGTGAGGCCCGGTGAGGCGGTTCCGATGACGACGAGGCCGGTCGAGGGAAGACGCGCCGCGAGGGGCGCGAGGACGGGGGCTGCGGTTTCGGCATTAACGAGGAGCAAGACGGGCGTGCGCGAGGTTGCGCGGAATTTCAACCACGCGTCGAGTGCGGTGCCGGCGGCAGCGTCACCCTGGACGAAACGGAGATCGAGGACGCAGGGCAGTTTGCGGGCGGCTTCGGCGGTGGGCAGATCGGTAGGGAGAGTCGTGATACGGTGATAGACGAGGCCCTCACCGAGGTCGCGAGTGAAAGGCGCGGCGGGCGCGGCGTGGGCGGTGGGCGTGGCGACGGCGACCGGGAGAAAGATTAAGAGAAAGAGGAAAGAGAAAGAGGCGGAGGCGGAGGGGGAGGGGCGAGGATTGAGGCGGTGAGCGGGAGGTGTTTTCATCGGCGGTTCAGCTGACGGGCACCGATGTCGCGGCGGAAATATTTGGAGGCGCACTGGATCGCGTCGCAGGCGGCGTAGGCGCGGTCGGCGGCGGCGCGGAGCGTGGGAGCGAGGGCGGTGACGCCGAGGACGCGGCCGCCGTTGGTGACGATTTGGCCCGTGGAATTCTGGGTGGTGCCAGCGTGGTACACGGTGGTTGCAGGCGGTAGGGCGTCGGGTGAAGGGAAGGTGATGACGTCGCCTTTCGGATACGCGTCGGGATAACCGCGGGCGGCGATGACGACGCACAGGGCGTAGTCGGGTTTGACGGCGAGCGGGCCGAGCGCGGCGAGTTGACCGGTGGCGGCGGCCCAGAGGAGTGCGAGCAGATCGGTGGCGAGGCGAGGGAGGACGACCTGCGTCTCGGGATCGCCGAAGCGGGTGTTGTATTCGATCACGCTCGGGCCGGTGGGCGTGAGCATGATGCCGATGAAGAGCGTGCCGCAAAAGGCGATGCCCTCGTCGGCGATGGCGTTGACGGAAGGGCGGACGATTTCGTTTTCAATGCGGGCGAGGAGGGCGGGCGTGACGACCTCGGCAGGTGAGTAGGTGCCCATGCCGCCGGTGTTGGGGCCGGTGTCGCCGTCGCCGACGCGTTTGTGGTCTTGGGAGGTCGGGAGGATCACGTAGTCGCGTCCCGAGACGACGACGAGAATCGAGGTTTCCTCGCCGAAGAGGCAGTCCTCGATGAGGAGTTGGTGGCCAGCGGAGCCGAATTTACCACCGTCGAGCATGTCGCGCACGGCGGCTTCGGCCTCGAGGAGCGATTGGGCGACGATGACACCTTTGCCGGCGGCGAGCCCGTCGGCTTTGATGACGATGGGGATTGCGCGCGTGCGGAGATAGGCGAGGGCGGGGGCGACTTCGCTGAAAAACGCGGCGGGGGCGGTCGGGATGCGGTGCTTGAGCAGAATCTGTTTCGTGAAAATTTTGGAAGCTTCGAGGCGAGCGCCGTCGGCTGTGGGGCCGTAGACGGGGATGCCGGCCTCGATGAGGCGGTCGGCGAGGCCGAGGGAGAGGGGGACTTCGGGGCCGACGACGACGAATTCGATTTTCTCGCGCTGAGCGAAGGCGACGAGGCCGGGGACATCATCGGCGGCGACGGGGACGCAGGTCGTTTCGAGGGCGATACCGGCGTTGCCGGGGGCGCAGAGCACGCGGGGTTGCGCGGGTGAGGCGAGGAGCGCGCGGACGAGGGCGTGTTCGCGTCCGCCAGAGCCGACGAGGAGGAGGGAGCGAGGAAGTGCGGTGGAAGCGGACGGCATGAGTGAGAGAGAGACGGCGGGAGGTGGCGCTCAGGGAAAGTGCCGCGATTGCCAGTATCCGGGTTCGCGGGAAGAATGCGACCTGGCGAGCACGAGAAGGTGATCCGCGGTAAATTCGTAGTGCACCGGAAATAGAAATCGGGGCGTTACCGACCGCCGCGAGCTATGCGAACCGGGACGACTGAGACGAGGGAAGGCAGCGATTTGGAGGTTCGTGGAGAGTCACGGTGCGGACTAGAGCGGGATGCGGTGTTTTTGCGAGCGGTGAAATCAGGTTCGCGGGGAGGCGAAATCGCCAGCACGCAGGTGCCCGCTGGCAGGAGAGGTGGCAGGAGACGCGGCGTGAGCGCTTAAAGCACCTGGAGTTTTTTGCGGTAGAAGGCCACGACCTCGTCGGGGTCGTCGGTGAAAAGGATGTAATCGGCGATCCAGGCCGGGGCGCGTTTGCTGCGGATCATCTCGTTGATCTGCTTGCGGAGGTCGCCCCAGAATTTTGAGTTGAAGAAGACGTAGGGCACGCGTGGGCGGATGCCGAGCTTCAGGTTGCAGAGCTCAATGCCGACTTCCTCGAGGGTGCCGACGCCGCCGACGTTGAAGATGCAAAAATCGGCGGCTTCGAACCATTTTTGGCGGAAGTGGCGGGAGGACTCTTGGAAGGTGTTGAAGAAATCGACGCCGAGCTCCGGGGGCTGGGCTTCGAGCTCGAGGAAGCAGGCGCCGGTCAGGGCCCCGTTGTTACGCGCCTGATCGGTCGCGAGACGCATGACGCCACCGCCACCGCCGGTGAGGACGCCGAGGTTGGAGCCGATGAAGCTCGTGAGCTTGTCCACCAGCGCGGAGATGCGGGCGGTGTCGGCGGCGTCGAGACCGTGGGCGGAGCCGTAGAAGGCCAGAATGGTGGCTTCTTGAAATTTGCGGGCCATTTCCTCGCGGACGAAGAAGCCGTGGTCTTTGCGGTAGACGTGCTGGTAGATGTCTTTGGTAAGCTCGTCATACCAGTAGACTTTGAGGCCGAGGTGATCGAATAGATCGAGGCGCGCGTGAGCGTTGCTCGAGAAGAAGTAGCCGTGAGTGCGGGAGGGTTTGCGAAAGACGATCCGCTTCAGCTTCAGGTCACCGAGGCGGGTGACGAGTTCGATGTGCTCGAGCAGGTCAGGGAAGACGTCGGTGATGAGCGTGTCGGCATCGGCGGGTGCGGCGTCGAGTGCCTGAATGAGGGTGCGGCTGCCGATCGGGCAAGCTTCGGCCTCGAGGAATTTGCGGAGATCATCGTTGGCGCGGACGACGACGGAGCGGTTTTCCATGGCGCCGCTTTGGCCGCGGACGGTGATCTTGGTCTTGGGTTTGGCCTCACCGGTATCGCGCGTTGGGTTGTGGTCGAGGCACTGGTAGAGGTTCGCGGAGGTGGCGAGGAGGCGTTGGCGTTTCTTCGCCAAGGTCTTGATTTCAGCATCGATACTCGCGGGGGCGCGATAGATATCCACGGACACGACGGGGTTGACGACCGGTTGGTCGCCCGTGTTGTAAATTTCGAGCATGACATTTGTGCCGAACGTCTTGATGGGATCGAGGAGCACGGCGCTGGTGTGAATGCCGAAGTTGCCGGGGCCGGGGTTGAGAACGACGAAGTGCTCTTTCAGATACATGGAGCAACTTGTGAGGATGCCGGAGCGGGGGCCGATGGAGAGCGGGGAGGCGTCGTGGCGGACCTGGACCTTGTCGAGGAAACTGCGGCCGGCCAAGCCGCTGACCACGCGTTCGAAGCTGAGGCGGCTGAGCTTGGG
>CAMATV010000030.1 GCA_945861235.1 Opitutus sp. GAS368 | reverse complement strand
AGGAGACCGACGATGGAGAATAATCCGCCGAGCAATCCGGCTTCAAATCGCTCGAATTTCTTCACCTGGATTTTCTCCAGCCCCACGAGCGCCAGCCACGTAAACAATAACATCCCTGCAAAGGTCGCCGCCGCGAGGATCACGCTGAGCACCAAAAATCCGCGCCAACCGAATTGCACCCCCGAAAGATAGATCGGCAGAAAGGCTTCGCAGGGCGAGAGCGTGAGCATGAGAAATAGTCCGCTGATCGCCGCCCAATCTCCTTTTTTCTGCGACACGAGTTCGCTGTCCTTCAACTCCCCATCCCAGTGGCTATTTTCCGCAGCTTCGTGGCCACAGTGTTCGTCCGCATGATGGTGCCCACCCGGCACGGGATGGTGACAAATCCCCGCCCCCCGCCATTGCCGCCAAAAATAATACACGCCGACCGCGAGCAACACCGCGCCCGCGATCTTGGGAAACGCCTCGCCCAGACTCTCGTCCACTTGAAACCCCAACCACGCCAGGCCCAGCCCGAGCACCGTCGTCAACGCGACATGGCCGAGCCCCGCGAAGACCGTCACGAGCAGCGTTTTTGCCCGATTCCACCCCCGTGCCCGCGCCACCAGCACGAACGGCAACCAGTGCGTCGGAATCGCGGCATGAAAGAACGCCACGGTAAATCCGGTGACAGCCAAGGTCGTGAGCACAGTTGAATTCATCAGGTGAAGGGTCAGCCAGCACGGCCCTAGCCACGCTGTCGAACCTGAACCCTATCAAAGTCGTCAAGTCCCCCACCGCTTTTCCCCCTAGAGACGCGCGCTGGAGACGCGCGCTGGGGACGCGACGCCCTCGTCGCGTCGCTCCCCGCGCCAAAATCGTTCTCGTTCTCGCTCGCCGTTCCCTTTCTCCTCTGGTGATCACTTCGTCCATGCTTTCCACGTCCACGCCTGACGTCTCCACCGTCCGCTCCTATCTCCTCGGCCTGCAGGCCAACCTCTGCGCCGCGCTCGAACAGGTAGACGGCACCGCGAAATTTCGCACCGACGATTGGACGCGCCCCGAAGGCGGCGGCGGGCGCACCCGCATCCTCGCCGACGGCCCCGTCTTCGAAAAAGCCGGCGTCGGCTTCTCGCATGTCCGCGGCACCACACTCCCGCCGTCCGCCACCGCGCACCGCCCCGAACTCGCCGGCCAACCGTGGGAAGCCCTCGGCGTTTCCATCGTGATTCACCCGCGCAATCCCCACGTCCCCACCAGCCACGCCAACGTCCGCTTCTTCACCACCACGCCCAACTCCGAGGCCCCAAATCCTCACGCCGCGCCCCGCGCGGCGTGGTGGTTCGGCGGCGGCTTCGACCTCACGCCCTACTACGGCTACGAGGAAGACTGTACCCACTGGCACCGCACCGCCCGCGATGCCGTCGCACCCTTGGGTGAAAAGCTCTACCCGCGTTTCAAAAAAGCGTGCGACGACTACTTCTTCCTGAAACACCGCGCCGAACCCCGCGGCATCGGCGGACTCTTCTTCGACGATTACACCGAGCAAACCTTCGACCACTCCTTCGCCCTCCAACGCGCCGTCGGCGACGCGTTCCTTCCCGCTTATCTCCCGATCGTCGAGCGCCGCAAAGCCACCCCCTTCACCGACGCCGAGCGCCAATGGCAACTCTACCGTCGTGGCCGCTACGTGGAGTTCAACCTCGTCTGGGACCGCGGCACTCACTTCGGCCTCCAAAGCGGCGGCCGCACCGAGAGCATTCTCATGTCGCTCCCGCCGCTCGTTCGCTGGGACTACGACCACCGCCCCGCGCCCGGCACCCCCGAGTCCCGCCTTCACGAAATCTTCCTCCAACCCCGCGACTGGGCCTCACTCTCCGACGCTCAGCTCTCCCCTCTCCACTCTCAGCTTCCGCCACCATGACTTCCCGCCAACGTTTCCTCGCCGCCCTCGCCTGCACGCCCCTCGAGCGCCCCCCGCTCTGGGTCATGCGCCAAGCCGGCCGCTACTTGCCCGAATATCGCGCGCTCAAGGCGAAGTCCTCTTTCCTTGAAATGGTGCGCACCCCCGCGCTCGCCGCCGAAGTGACGCTCCAACCGCTCCATCGCTTCCCCGGCCTCGACGCCGCGATTCTCTTCTCCGACATCCTCGTGATCCCCGAGGCTCTCGGCCAAGGCTACACGTTCCGCGACGGAGGCGGCATCGGGATGGATTTCCGACTCGAAACCCGCGCGCAGATCGACGCGCTCAACCCCGCCGACGCCGTTCCGGAAAAACTCTCCTACGTCACCGCCGCACTGGCCCTCCTGCGGCGCGAACTCGCCGGCGAAAAAATGCTCCTCGGTTTCGGCGGCTCTCCTTGGACCCTCGCCACCTATATGGTCGAGGGCGGCAGCTCCGATGAATTCGAACGCATCAAACTCCTCTTTCATACCGACCGCGCCACCTTCGACGCCCTCCTCGAAAAACTCACCGCCGCATTGATCGCGTATTTTCGCGCGCAAATCGCCGCCGGTGCCGATGCGATTCAAATCTTCGATAGCTGGGGCGGCATCATCGCCGGCTCCGACTACGAAGCGGCCTCGCTCAAGTGGATTCGCCACATCATCGCGGCACTCCCGGCCGATTTCCCGATCATTCTCTACGCCAAAGGCACCGCTCCGCACCTCACCGACCAAGCGTTCACCGGCGCGCGCGCCCTGAGCGTCGATTGGACCTGCGACCTCGCCATCGTCCGCCGCACCCTCCCCGCCAACGTCGCGCTCCAAGGAAATCTCGATCCCGTGCTGCTCAACACGAAGCCGGAGATCGTCCGCCGCGAAACCACCCGCCTCCTCGAATCAATGCGCGGCACCACCGGCCACATCTTCAACCTCGGCCACGGCATCACTCCGCGCGCCACCATCGAAAATTTCCAAACCCTCGTCGATACCGTCACCCAGTTCCGATAAAGTGCCCATGTTGGCCAAGCCGGTCGATCGCTCGGCCCCCCCCGATTTCGGCGATGTTCCAACGCTAAACTTCGCGCCATTTGAGCGCGAAAATTCAATCTGACGCGGCCCTTGACTCCCCTCTGACCGGACATAGCCTCGCGCCCTTTTATACGGCATGGCGCAAGACCTAAAAGACACTCTCCAGCTTCCTCGAACCGACTTTCCCATGCGCGCAGGTCTCGCGCAACGTGAGCCCGGTCGCGTCGCCCACTGGGAGAAAATGGGCCTCTATTCCGCGATCCAAGCCAAACGCGCCGACCGCCCCGCCTTCGTCCTCCACGACGGCCCACCCTTTACCAACGGCGACGTCCACATCGGCACCGCGCTCAACAAATCCCTCAAAGATTTCGTCAACCGCTACAAGACGATGCGCGGCTTCCGCACGCCCTTCGTCCCCGGGTGGGACTGCCACGGCCTGCCGATCGAGCAAAAGGTCTCGCGCGAAATCCGCGACGAAAAGCTCACGCTGACGACCGCCGAAATGCGCGCCCGGTGCGACGCCTTTTCCGAGTCATGGATCGCAACCCAGACCGCCCAGTTCAAACGCCTCGGCGTGCTCGCCGACTGGCCGAACGAATATAAAACCAAAGCCCCAGCCTTTGAAGCCGACATCGTCCGCACCTTCGCTGCCTTTATTGCCAAGGGCCTCGTTTACCGCAGCAAGAAGCCCGTTTACTGGAGCATTCCTTTCGAGACCGCGCTCGCCGAAGCCGAGATCGAATACAAGGACCACGTCTCGATCGCCATCTGGGTGAAGTTCCGCGTGCCCACCAGCGAAGCGGAGAAATTCGGCCTCCCCGCCGACAAACCCCTCTTCGTCGTCATCTGGACCACCACACCTTGGACGATCCCCGCCAACCTCGCGATCGCGCTTCACCCCGCAGTGGACTACGTCGTCGCCGACCTCGGTGCCGAGCGCATCATCGTCGCCCTGGCACTCGCCCCAGCGGTCATCGACACCGCCAAGAAAGCCAATCCCGCACTCGCTGCAGTGGACCTTGGGCCTTGGTCATTGGTCATTCGCGGGCAAGCCTTGGAGGGCTTGGCTGCGCGCCATCCGTTCATCGACCGCGCCTCGCCCATCGTCCTCGCTGACTACGTCACGACCGACAGCGGCACCGGTGCCGTCCACACCGCGCCGGGCCACGGCGCCGACGACTATCTTACCGGGCTCAACTACAAACTCGCCATCTACTGTCCGGTCGGCGACGACGGTCGCTACCTCGACGACGGCCAAGTCCCCGCCGACCTCGTCGGCCTCAGCTGCCTCGAAACGGTCGAGGACCTCGCGGCGAAGAAACCGGCCCCCGCCAATCTCGCGGTGCTGAAAAAACTCGCCGAAGCCGGCGCGCTCTTCGCCAAAGCAAAATATACGCACAGCTATCCGCACTGCTGGCGCTCGAAGACTCCGATCATTTTCCGCGCCGTCGACCAGTGGTTTGTCTCGCTCGATAAAACAGCCGCCCGCTCCGCTGCTGCTGATCAGCCCTCAGCTCCTTCCCCGCGCAGCCTGGCGCTCGCTGAAATCGAGAAAATCTCGGCGCACCACGGTTGGATTCCCGCGTGGGGCGAAGCCCGCATCCGCGGCGCGGTCGAATCGCGCCCCGACTGGTGTATCAGCCGCCAACGTTCTTGGGGCGTGCCGATCCCCGCGTTCTACGACGAAAAGAAAATCGCCTACCTCGACGCCGGCGTCGCCCGCGCGATCGCAGACAAGTTTGCCGCTGTCGGCACCAACCTCTGGTATCGCAGCACGCCTGCCGAAATCCTCGCGGGCATTACGCTCCCTGCCGACTGGCCTGCCCCCGCCACGCTCACTTGCGGCCGCGACACGCTCGACGTTTGGATCGACTCCGGTTCCTCCCACGCCGCCACCCTCCGCCGCGGCCAGGGCGACACCCAATGGCCCGCCGATCTCTATCTAGAAGGCAGCGACCAACACCGCGGCTGGTTCCAATCCTCGCTGTGGACCAGTGTCATCGCCTTCGACGCCGCGCCCTATAAAGCCGTTCTCACGCACGGTTTCATCGTCGACAAGGCCCGCCAGAAAATTTCCAAGAGCAGCACCTACCAGAAACCGCAGACTTCCGACGCCTACGTCGCGACTCACGGCGCAGATGTGATCCGCCTCTGGATCGCATCGCAGGATTTCCGCGACGATATTCCCGTCGACGACGAGATTCTGAAAAACGTCGGCGAGTCCTACCGTCTCCTCCGCAACTCCCTCCGCTTCCAGCTCTCAAATCTTTTCGATTTCAACGCCACCCTCGATGCCGTGCCCGTCGAACACCTCGACACCCTCGACCGCTGGGCACTGCACCAAACCGCCGCCCTCATCCACGAGTGCACGCAGGCCTACGACGCCTACGAGTTCCACCGCGTTTACCAGCTCTGCAACCAGTTCTGCGCCGTCACGCTCTCGGCGGTTTACCACGACATCCTGAAAGACCGCCTCTACACGCTCGGCACGAACGCTCCGCTCCGCCGCTCCTCGCAGACGGCTCTCCACCAAATTTTCCATGCGCTGGTCCGCCTGCTTGCCCCCGTTCTGACCTTCACGTGCGACGAAGCTTGGGCCTACGCGACAGCCAATACTGAATACTGCGCCGACTCCATTCATCTGCAGGACTGGCCCGAGGCACCGGCCAACTGGATCAGCCCCGGCCATGAGGCTGAAATCACCGCCCTGCTCAAGATTCGCACCCAAGTAAACGAGGCCATTGAGCCGCATCGCGCCGCCGGTAAACTCGGCAAATCACTCGACGCGGCCGTCACCCTGACTGCCCCGGCTGACTCCGCCGAGTATCGTGTGCTCGAAAAACACCTCAGTTTTCTCCCTGAATTATTTATCGTTTCCCTCGTTTCGCTCCAGGCCGCAGCAGGTGACGTTACCGTCTCCGTCCGCCCGTGCAGTGAGCTTGGGTTTGTCCGCTGCCCACGCTGCTGGCGTTGGGTGCCCGCGATTGTAGCCACTCCTCTCGGCGACATCTGCCCACGCTGCGCCGCCGCGCTTAAAATCTAGTGTCGATTGTTAACCCAAAGCCCCAACCCCATGGTCACGAAAGCTAAATCCGCTCCTAAAAAGCTCTCAGTAAAATCCGCAAAATCCGCACCAAAACGTGCGCCCAAGCCCGCACCAAAACGCGCGCCCAAGCCCGCGCCAAAACGCGCGCCCAAGCCCGCGCCGAAACGTGCGCCCAAGCCCGCGCCGAAACGTGCGCCCAAGCCCGCGCCGAAAGCTGCACCCGCGAAAAAGCATCTGGCCGCCAAGCCCGTCGCTCACGCCAAGGTCGCACCGCCCGCGGCCAAGCCCGACAAAAAATCTCCCATCATGGAAAAGCCCTCTAAGAAAAACGCCCTGCGCGCCAGCATCCTGAAGCGCAAGGCCGCTGTTAAACCCATTGCGTTCAGCTTGGACGAAGTCCGCGCGATCGCCAAGACCGTCACGAGTAAGAGCAACGTGCCTTTCTCGAGTAAGGCTGATGGCAAAGCAGCGTCGTCGAAAGCCGCCGTGCTCCAAGCCTTGGCCAAGCCGGCCAAACCCAGTCACGTCAAAGCCGCTTCACTCGCCGATATCCTCGGCTTCAACCCAAAGAAGGCGCGTTCGGCCGAGGCCATCGCAGAACAGGATGTCCCCGAGAAGTTCAAGCGATACTACAAACTGCTGATCGACCTCCGCACTCATTTGACCGAAGGCATCGAGCTTCATTCCGAAGAAACCCTCAAGCGCTCGTCGAAGGACGATACCGGCGACCTCTCTTCCTACGGCCAACACATGGCCGATTCGGGCACCGACACGTTCGACCGCGATTTCGCCCTGAGCCTGGTTTCGTCCGAACAGGAGGCGCTCACCGAAATCGACTCCGCCATCAAGCGGATCCACGCGGGCAGTTACGGGGTGTGCGAGATCAACCAGAAACCCATCGCGAAGGAGCGCTTGCTCGCCGTGCCCTTCACGCGCTACTCCGCTGAAGCGCAAAAAGATCTTGAGCGAAACCGTCACCGGTCCCGCACCCAAGCCGGCCTCTTCGGCGAACTCGGCGAGGAGAGCGGCGGCAAGATCCCCAGCGACGACGGCGGCGACGAGTAAGCGGGTCCTTGGATTCCTGATTCATTCTTGGCCATTACGGACCCATGGACGAAGAACCGAGCACGTCTTCGTCGCCCCTCGGCTCAACCCCAGCCAGGGTCGAACCAAGGAAGCCGAGAACTCAGAGAATTTTAGGCTACCGACTTTTGCTGGGGTTAGCGCTGGCAGTATTCGTCGCTGACCAGCTCACCAAGCTGTGGATCGCACAGCGCCTGCCGTTGGGCACTTACGGCGAAGCGGCCGGCGCGATCCGCATCATCAAGGGATTTTTCTACCTCGTCCATGTGGGCAACACCGGGGCCGCGTGGAGCATGTTCTCGGGCCAGAGCGTCATGCTGGCGATCCTCGCGTTCGGCACTCTCCTCGCGATTTTTTTCTGGCGCGATGCCCTCGGCCTCCGCGATCGCCTCGCCCAAATCTGCTTCGGCCTCCTCTGCGGCGGTATTCTGGGCAACCTCGTCGATCGCCTCCTGCACGGCCACGTCATCGACTTCGTCGACCTCCATTTCGGCAGTTACATCTACCCGACCTTTAACGTCGCCGACTCCGGCATCTGCGTCGGAGTGATTTTGTATCTTTGGCAGTCGCTCCGCGCACCGCAGTGATTTCCCCGATAGGGCGGCAGTCGTCGACACGCCGTGCCCTTGCCCGCTCGTCAGCATCTATTGCAGGTTAGACCCGCGAACCGGTCGGACCAACCACCCCGATCACTTCGGTCCGGTGTTGTTGGTCTTCATCGCGTCGAGAAACTCGACGGGCGAAAAATCATCCGTCAACAACCGAGCCCGCTCGACCTGCTTCTTCGGAATCGCCATGCGCTCGGCTTTGAGGGCCGTCAAATCAAGCCGGCCTTCGAAAACGTGCGCCACCGCTTTTTCAACCGCGGCCCAGTTCTGCGGTTGGGTCATGTCAGGGGTGAGATACTTGACGGCGCACGCGATCACGTTGCCGCGGCCCTCCGTCTCAAAGAGCACCACCTGCGGAAACACGGCCCTGATCGTCTTGATGTCCGAGTGGAAAAGCTCGGTGCCCGAGTGAAGATTGCTGATAAAAACACCGCGGTCGCTGAGGCGTCCGGCGCATTCTCGATAAAACTCTTCCGTCTTCAGGTGCGGCGGCACGAACCCACCCCGAAACGCATCGAGGATGATCCAATCCCACTGGGTCTTGTCCCGCTTCACAAACATCCGTCCGTCCGTGAGCGCCACGGGCATTTTGCCCGTCGGCTTGAAGCCCATCCGCGTCTCGCAGAGTTCGAGCACTTTCGGATCAAGCTCCACGGATTGCAGCAGCGAGTCTGGATACGCGGCCGAAAACAACCGGTGAAAACCCGCCCCACCCAGACCGATCATCAACACCCGCGATGGCTTCGGTTGAAAAAAAAGTCCCGCGTAAAGTGAACGCGTATAGGCCACCATCAGCTTCAAGGGATCGCTCAAATCGACCGCCGATTCCAACGCTTCCCCCCGGCGCGAGCGGGCGCGCAGCTCGACGACGGAGCCGGTCCTCTCAATCGTCAGACTATTGTAGATCGTGTCGAAGCTCTCGACGTAGTTGCCCGCCTCGGCCGCAGCCAAGGACGCGCTCGCGACGGCTAGACCGAGGATACACCGGAGAATTTTCATAGGGAAGTAGGGGTGCGGAGAAACCGCAGTAACGCCGCCAAATTCAACACCGCAACCGCGAGCCAGATGTAGAGTAGCGTCGAGACCCGAAAATGAGGAATCAAGACAAAGGTCGTGAGCATCACGCCGGCGATATTCCCCAACGTGCTCACTCCGTAGACGAGACCCGAGGCCTTGCCCGGTGCCGTGCCCCGCTGTGCAAGAAATTGCACACACTGCGGCGAAAACGTCGAGAGCGCCGTCACCGGCACGAAAAACAGCGCGAGGCATGACGCCAACACCCCCGGCAACACCGCGGTGACTGCGATTTCAATCTGCCCCACGAGCGCCCGGCCAAACAGCGCGGTGACCGCCAACGAGACGACCGCCGCAAGCGCACAGATCAACTGACTTCGCCGCCGCGCCGCGCCTTCCAGATTGCTGATCACACCGCCCGCCATCGAGCCGATGCTAAACGCGGCCAGAAAGGTCGAGATGAGACAGGCCCACACATCGATGGCTGAACCAAAGTGTGGACTGAGCAGTCGCGAGCCGAGCATTTGAAAGCCCATGCTGAGAATACCGAGAGTGACGACGACGAGGTAGAAAACAAGGAGTGACACGGGGAGGTGGCGGAACGTGCGTGATCACTTTCACGATGTCACCTCGAAAGTCCGCCACCCCGTGGTCGCGCCGAGCGCGCATCGATTCCCGGTTCCCCTCGTCAGACGCGTGATCGTTGCCCACCCCTACCCACCACGTTCTCTCATGCACGTTTCCCGCCTTTTGTTCGCTACCTACGTCACCGCGTCACTCCTCGCCCCCTCGATCGTTGTAGCCCAAGCGCCTGCCCCCGCCGTTCAGCCCGCCATCCTCAAATCCCAAGTTTTTATCTGGGAGCAACTCAAGGTTAAGACCACCGCCGTCGGCCAACTCCGCGATGTCGTCAATCTTCCGTCGGCCACCTTCGAAAAGTTCGAGTCACACATCACCACCCTCAACGTCGGCCAGGCTTCCCACGCGCCCCACCGGCACGCGCGCGAGGAGTTCATTATTATCAAGGACGGCACCGTCGAGGTGCACATTAACGGTCGCACCCAGCTCGCCGGCCCCGGCTCGCTGCTTTTTTACGCTTCGAACGATCTCCACGCGATCCGCAACGCCGGCACCACTCCGGCCACGTATCTTGTTTTCAACTTCGAGACCGTCGCCACGCGGAGCGCTCCGGCCCAAGGCGCCGCCGCCGCCAACTTGCCCGGCAAACTCGCCTCCACCGTTTTCAACTGGGAGCAACTTGCGGTAAAGCCCACCAAAGTCGGCGCCCGCCGCGACGTCGTTAATTCGCCCACCGTCACGTGCCACAACTTCGAGTGCCATGTCACTACCCTCAATCCCGGCGAAACTCCCCACGCCTCTCACCGCCATCCCGACGAGGAGATCATCGTCGTGAAGGAAGGCGTGATGGCAGTGACCATCAACGGGGTGACGAACCGCGGCGGGCCCGGCTCAATTTTTTTCTACGGATCGAACGACGAGCACGGCATGAAGAACGTCGGGGGCACGACGGCGAGCTACCACGTGATTCGGATTGTCACGGCGGCCACGCCCAAAGCCGCCGCAAAGTAATTCCGCTCGCCGGCTACTTGGCCGCGAGCTTCGCCCGCCATGCCGGGTAATCCTTGGTGAGGAGCCGCCGCGGGGCATTCACATACCAGCCCGAGCCCGTGCGACGCTCCCGGTCAACCTCCGCGAGTGCATAAACCTTAATGCCATCGCGGCTCGCGAAAATCGGCCGATCGCTGCCGGGCTCGACCATCCGGGCCCACATGGGCTGGGCTTGTTCGTCGGCCACGACCACCACGTCGAAGTCGGTCTTGTGCCGCGCAAACTCCGCCGGCGGGGCAGGCACCCGTTTGGTGGTGAATCCGTTGATCTGGTTTTTTTTCAACCAGGTCACCGCTGCCTCCACCGCCGCGACCATCTCGGCCGACGGGCGTTCGTAGCGCATCAAGAACTCAACGACAGCCACCGTATCGCCAGGCGCGATGCACGGCAGCTCAAAGGTCCGGGCGCCCACCGTCTCGAAGGTTTTTTCGTCGTGCTGCTGGCCCCAGCCGGTGCGCAGGCCGTTCGCCGTCACCTGCATCTTCAGCAGACACGCCGTCCCGCGCGCTTCGGCTTCGGCACAGCGCAACCGTCGGGTTTCGTCGATCCACGCGAGGTCCGGCACGCGATCGGCCGCGTCCTTCAGGACGTTCATGATGCCGATCATCACGCCGTCGTTGAGCGTGATTCGCTTCGCGATCGAACCGGGATTCGGCCACCATTGGGGAAAGCCGCCGTTCGCGTATTGCGATGACAGGATGAAGTCCACGCCACGCACGCAGGCGTCACGCAGCCCGGGATCGCCCGTCGCCACAAAGGCCTTCGCCAGATAGGCGACCTGCGTGTGCGTGTTGTGATTGTCGTAGCTCGTATCGGTCTTCGCCTGCGTCGCCCGCACTTGTTTTTTCTGCTCCTCGGTGAGCACCGCGCGCATATCGTAATCTTTCGGCCAGCCGCCGTTGTCCCTTTGGAAAAGCAAAACATTCGCCGCGATTTCGCGCACCTGTTCCGGAGCGTACGCGGGCTGATCCGGCCCCGTCGCCTGCATGAACCGCTCCGGTTGAATGATGTTGCGCCAATGATGCCGCGAATCGTCAAAGCCTGATGGGTCAATGCCCTCTTTCACGATCGTCCGCGTCGCGGCGAGCACGGCAGCACTCGTCATGCCCACGACGAACAGACCGGTGCGAACCAATGCAAAGACCGCTGGAAACCAAGGGCGTGGGGGCAACATTTGCCCACGGTCGCGCTCGGATCTCGCAGGGGCAATCCCAGATTCACCCGCCGCGCGCCATGCGGACATTACGGTACTTTGCCGCTCCCCTCCATGGGCTGAAAAGCACCGGCTACCGAAGAGGAGGCACCACGCTCGTTCAGCGTCCAGCACCCGCCTTGAACTCCATGCCCTCAATCGCGCCGAGTAATTCGTTGTAAGGCGCACTCGTGAAGCCGTCCGCATTGATCGAAACCTCCACGACGACGTCCGCCGCGAGCCGGATGATGCCGACGCTGATAGTCTTGAAATTACCTTCCTGCGGCGGTTTGCCGATCAGGTCCGGGTCGGTAAATGAACAATAGTAACCGTAACCGCCAACGAGGGAGAATTCCTTACCGCGCGCCTTCCCTTCGACCGACTGCTCCGCAAATTTCATCGCATCGATCTCCACCCGCATTTTGAGGCGGGCCTTCGTGTCGAAGCGGTCCGTCTCGGGAAACGTGACCGTCAGCTCACTATGCGCATTCACATGAGTCCCCTTCGGCCTGATCTTGATGATGCGCCGGTCGCCGTAGTCCGCCGTTTCCATCGACCAATTGTCTCCGATGTAAACCGTAAGGGTGCCACGCCCGCCGAGCTTGACCGTTTCCGCCTGGGCGAAAAGTCCGACGACGCTGAGCAAGAACAGGACGAAGATTTTTTTCATGGCAATGGAAGCAAGCCGCAGTGTGGGCAGCGGGCCCCGTGGGCGGCGATGTCAAATCGCGCGCCGTTGCTTACTTTGGCAACGGCTGCCCACCTTGTTCGACGCACGCCTTGGTCAGATGCGCCGTCAGGTTGGCAGGGACGTAGCGCGCGATGCGCGGATTCTGCTTCAACGCCTCAGCGATCGTCGGGAGGGCCGCTTTGATCTCGGCGGGCGTCTGGCCGCGGTCGAGCTGAGCCTTGGCCTGCGCGAGCAGCGCGACAAAATAGCTCTGCTGGTCGACCAGAATTTCGGGTCCGGCCATCGGGCCGTGTCCCGGGCAAATTTTTTCCGCACCCAGTTGCTTCACGAGTTCGAGCGTCTTGATCCACTCCGTGATCGATCCATCGTTCACGTTGTTGTGCGGACCGTTCACGCACGCGTCGCCGGTAAAGAGAATTTTTTCCTTCGGCAGCCAAGCATACGCGTCGCCTTTCGTGTGCCCCGTACCAAACCACTTCAGCTCCACGCGGTGCTGCCCGTCGTCCAAAAATAGATCCTTGGGAAACAACATCACCGGCGGTTTGAGTTTCGTCGCCGCCACGTCCGGGCGGTTTTTTGCGGCTCCCTCCCAGCGTCCCGGTGCCGACCCGAAGAACCCCGTCTCGACCTGCTTCATCTCCTCGAGCGCCCGCGTGCTGGCGACCAACGTGGCCCCTCCCTCAGCCCAAAGTTGATTGCCGTAGGCGTGGTCGCCGTGGTGGTGCGTATCGAAAACAAACCGCACCGGCTTGGCCGTCGTCGCCGCGATTTGCGGCATCACGATCTTCGCCCCCGAGGGATAATTCGCGTCGATCACCAACACGAAATCGTCGAACACGATCCACCCGTTATTGCTGTGGCCCCGCCGCGGATCGCCTTCGTGAAAATAAACGCCGGTCGCGACGGTCTGCACCGTGTTGATTTGGGCGAGGACCGCGGACGCACCCGCCAGCAGGGCCGCGAAACAGAAGCAGGATGATTTCATGGGAAGGGAAAGCTCCACGAAGTCTCGCCGCGCGAGCGGAGCGTGCGAGCCCAAATCCCGTCACACACACCTTGGGAGCGTCACACGCAAGCGGCGTTCCTGGGGCGTCTCGCCCGAGAGCAAGCGGGCATCTCGCCCAGTCGTTGCCGATCCCATGGGCGGCACCGCCCACGTCACTGCAAGCACAGACTTCACTTTCAGTGAAGCCCCTTCCGGCCCCGTCCTCGCAATTGCCTTTGACCGTCCCCGCTCCGCTCCTTTGCCTCTGCGATTCTCCGAACTCCGATCTTCATCTCCGAACTCCGCCCATCATGTCCGCCGCCACTCCCACGATCATCTACACGAAAACCGACGAGGCCCCCGCGCTCGCCACGTATTCTTTCCTGCCGATCGTGCAGGCCTTCACGAAACACGCGGGCATTAACGTCGAGACCCGCGACATCTCCGTCGCCGCCCGCATTCTCTCGGCTTTCGCGGACCTTCTGCCCCCCGCCCAACGCGTCCCCGACGCCCTCGCCGAGCTCGGCGCCCTCACGCTCAAGCCCGAGGCCAACATCATTAAGCTCCCCAACATCAGCGCCTCCGTCCCGCAGCTGAAGGCGGCCATCGCGGAATTGCAGGCCAAGGGTTACGCGCTCCCCGCTCTGCCCGAAGTCGCGACCACCGACGCCGAGAAAGACGCCAAGGCCCGCTACGCGAAAGTCATGGGCTCCGCCGTCAATCCCGTCCTCCGCGAGGGCAACTCCGACCGCCGCGCACCCAACGCCGTCAAGGCCTACGCCCGCGCCCACCCTCACTCCATGGGCGCGTGGTCGCCCACTTCCAAGACCTCCGTCAGCACGATGGGCCACGATGATTTCTTCTCCAACGAGAAGTCCGTCACCGTCCCCGCCGCGACCACCGTTCGTATCGAATTTGTCCCCACGCCCGTGGTCGGCCAGCCCGGTGCGCCGGCTCCCGTTCAGCCTCCGGTCGTCGTCCTCAAGGAAAAGACGCCCCTCAAGGCCGGCGAAATCCTCGACGCCTCCTTCATGAACCGGAAGGCCCTCGGCGCCTTCTTCGCCCAGCAGATCATGAAGGCCAAAAAGGACGGCACCCTCTTCTCTCTGCACCTGAAAGCCACGATGATGAAGTTCTCCGACCCCATCATGTTCGGCCTCGCCGTCCGCGTCTTCTTCAAAGACCTCTTCACCAAACACGGCGCCACACTCACCGGCCTCGGCGTTGATTTGAACAACGGGTTCGGTGACCTCGTCGGCAAAATCGCCACTCTCCCCGCCGACCAGAAGGCCGCCATCGAGGCCGATATCGCCGCGGTCTTCGCCGCCCGTCCCGCCGTCGCCATGGTCAACTCCGACAAGGGCATTACCAATCTCCACGTACCGTCCGATGTCATCATCGACGCCTCCATGCCCGCGATGATCCGCACCTCCGGCCAGATGTGGAATGCGCAGGGCAAAGGCCAGGACACCCTCTGCGTTATCCCCGACAGCTGCTACGCCGGCGTCTACGCCACCACGATCGACTTCTGCAAAAAGCACGGCGCCTTCGATCCGAGGACCATGGGCACCGTCCCCAACGTCGGCCTCATGGCCCAGGCCGCCGAGGAATACGGCTCACATAATAAAACATTCACCGCACCCGGGAATGGTGTGATTCGGGTGGTTGCAGTGCGGGGGACCGGAGACGGGGTTCAGGCGGCAGGGGACAGCGGTCAGCCTTCCAGTGCAGACGCTCAGCTCTCAATCCTGATGGAGCATCAGGTCGAGCAGGGCGACATCTGGCGCGCCTGCCAGACCAAGGACGCCCCCGTGCAGGACTGGGTGAAACTCGCCGTCAACCGCGCCCGCCTCTCCGCCACGCCCGCCATTTTCTGGCTCGACGCCCAGCGCGCCCACGACGCCCAGATCATCGTAAAAGTAAAAACCTACCTCGCGTCGCACGACACCGCCGGCCTCGACATCAAGATCCTCCCGCCCGCTGACGCCTGCCTCGCCACGCTCGAGCGGCTCAAGGCCGGTAAGGATACAATTTCCGTCACCGGCAACGTCCTCCGCGATTACCTGACCGACCTCTTTCCGATCCTCGAAGTGGGCACCAGTGCGAAGATGCTCTCAATCGTCCCGCTCATGAACGGCGGCGGCCTTTTCGAAACCGGCGCCGGCGGCTCCGCACCGAAACACGTGCAGCAATTCACCGAGGAAAACTTCCTCCGCTGGGA